>CAYSPJ010000020.1:22773-27031 GCA_964432875.1 uncultured Phaeodactylibacter sp.
CGGTCGTTGCTCAAGCGGGGCACTTTATTCTGGCCGCCCAGCTTGCCCTGCGCTTTCATGTACTCGCGGAAAGCCCCCGATGGTAAAGCCCGCAAAACCAGAGGGCGTAGTATCTTGCCCTGGATCAGGTCTTCGTAGTAGATATTCTGCTTCACCATCTCTCGGTCCAGGTCGGCGGCAAAGGCATCCAGTTGGGCAGGGGGCTGGTCGAACTCGACAAACCACTCGTGGTATGGCAGCCCACCTTCGGGCGGGCTCACCTGCGGCGCCACCGTAAACTCGACGATCTTGAGGTCGTGCTGCTTGGCCGCTGCCAGCATCGCTTCTTCTACTTCCTTGCCGATGACGTGCTCGCCAAAAGCTGAGATGTAATGCTTGACCCGACCGGTGACCAGCAGGCGGTAGGGCGATTTCGATACGAAGGAGACCGTATCACCGATGTTGTATCCCCACAAGCCCGCGTTGTTGTTGATGATAAGGGCATAGTTGACGCCGACTTCCACCTCCTTCAGCGATAGGCGAGTCGGGTTGTCGTGGTGAATTTCCTCAGCGGGAACAAACTCGAAGAAGATGCCGGAATCGGCATTCAGCAGCAACCCCTTCTCCTCCTGGCTATCCTGGAAAGCGATGAAGCCCTCCGAAGCCGGATAGGTCTCCACACTGGCGATGCGCCCGCCGACCAGCTCTTCCAGCTTGCCGCGGTATGGCTCGAAATTGACGCCGCCATAGACGAATACCGAATAGTTGGGAAAGAGCTCGAGGATGGTCTGCTTACCGCTGCGCTCCAGCAGGCGCTCGTAGTACATCTGCACCCAGGGCGGGATGCCACTGATGAGGCGCATATCTTGCTGCAGCGTTTCGTCCACGATGCGCTCCAGCTTTTCCTCCCACTCCTCGATGCAGTTGACGGCGTAGCTGGGCAGCTGGTTGGTGCGAAGCCAGGCCGGCACCTCGTGGTTGACGATACCGGAGAGCCGCCCGGTGGGGATACCGCCCACCTGCTCCAGCTCGGGGCTGCCAGAAAGGAAGATCATCTTACCATTCAAAAAGCTGCCCTGGCCGGTCTGGGCGTAGTAGTTGAACAAGGCGTTGCGGGCGGTATTGAAGTGGTTGGGCATACTGTCCTTCGTCAGCGGGATGTACTTTACGCCGGAGGTAGTACCTGAGGTCTTGGCGAAGTACTTCGGCCGCCCTGGCCAGAGCACATCCGCCTCGCCTTGCTTGATGCGCTCGATGTAGCCCTTTAGGCCCTCGTAATCGCGCAAGGGCACCCTGACCTTGAACTCTTCATAGCTCCGAATGGATTCAAAGCCATGGTCTTGCCCAAAGGCGGTGTGGCGGCCTTTTGCGACCAAGTTTTGAAAAACGCGCTCCTGCGCGGCTACGGCATCTCCCGCCATGTGCGCGATATCCCGGGCAATCTTCTTGGCCAGGGGTTTGATAATCCATGATTTTAGTCCCATTGCATCGGTTGTGTTGGGGCAAAGATATGCCCTTCTCTGAAAATTTTTGCCCCTGAGGGCGGGGGCAGCGGAATGCAGCAAGATCAGCCCGCCTTCCTGCGCCTCTAAACGTTAAAATACGAAAAAAATCGTACTTAAATTTGCTTTTACGAATTCCTTCGTACATCTTTGCAGTACGAAAAGATTCGTAAGATAAAATTCTAAGCAAAATGAGCCATGAAAAGCGGCCCAAGCCGACGGAATCAGAGTTAGAAATATTGCAGGTGCTATGGGAACACGGCCCTTGCAGCGTGCGTTTGGTAAATGAGCAACTCAATGCCGCAAGGGATGGCGAGGTGGGCTACACCACCACCTTGAAGCTCATGCAGATCATGGCTGAAAAAGGGCTGGTGCAACGCGATACCAGGCAGCGGATCCACATCTACAAGGCAGCGGTGAGCGAGGCGGATGCCCAGCAACAGTTGCTGAAGAAATTTGTAGACACGGCCTTTAAAGGCTCAGCTATGAAGCTAGTGATGCAGGCGCTGGGCAACCACTCCGCCTCCACCGAAGAGCTGGATTCCATCAAAGCGCTGATTGCTCGGATGGAAGCTGAAAATGATGAATAAACCTAATCCAGGATTATATTATGGAAACCATCTATCAACTGCTTTCCAACGAATGGAGCCAAGCCTTGGGCTGGACGGTGCTACACTCCCTATGGCAGGGCATGGCCATCGCCTTTGTGCTGGCGGGCCTGCTGCTGGCGCTGCGGCGCCGGCGGCCAGAAGTGCGTTATTGGGTTGCCAACGCGGCACTGCTGGCACTGTTAGGGGCTTCAGCTACTACCTTTGCCCTTCTGTATCAGCCCAGGCAAGCAATGTCGATTGGAGCACTGGCATCCTCGCCCATTGCCCAACCAGCCGCCCCCGAAGCGCTGCCAATATGGGAAAATGCCAATACTTTCTTCGCCGATTATTTTAGTCAGCACTTGCCTTTGGTGGTATGCGTATGGCTCACGGGGCTGGCTTTCTTTTTGCTGCGCCTGCTAGGTGGCTTAGCTTATGCCCAGCATCTACGCCATCGTCAGGTACGGCCGCTGCCATCAATATGGCAGCATCGCCTGGAGGCGTTGGCTCAGCGCATACCGCTGCGCCGTCCGGTGCAGTTGCTGGAATCTGCCCTGGTACACACGCCGCTAGCGATGGGCTGGCTGAAGCCCGTCATCCTCTTCCCCCTGGGCGCCATCAATGGGCTGGCCATCGAACAGGCTGAGGCGGTACTGGCGCACGAGCTGGCGCATATTTACCGGCGCGACTACCTGTTCAACATCCTGCAATCATTAGTAGAAGCATTATATTATTTCAACCCGGCTGTTTGGTGGATATCCGCCTACATCCGTTTGGAGCGGGAAAATTGTTGCGACGACATGGCCGTGCGGCTCTGTGGCAACTCTCTGGCTTATGCCAAGGCATTGGTCCAGTTGGAGGAGCACAGCCGCGCCACGCCGCAAGCAGCAATGGCCCTTGTCCGCAAGGGCAAAGGCCGCCTGCTCCAGCGGGTAGAACGGATATTGGGCCAAGCACGACACAAAACAAACACGATGGAAAAATTCACTGTCACGGCCTTATTGCTCTTGGCCATCGCCTTCCTCTCTTTCCGGGCCGCTCAGCCTGCCGAGGAGATCGCCGAGGCGCCTCAACTGAGTGCCCTCATCGCCCAAGCTTGGCAAAACCAAGCGACAATCGCCCTGGATTCATTACCCCCGGGCAAAATCCGCATCCAATCGGACCAGGATGGCAAAAAAGTAGATGCCCGTATTGAAAACCGCAAAATCGTTGAGCTACGCATCGACGGGGAAGCCATCCCTGCTGAGCAGTTTAGCCAGTACGAGGGCTTGGTAGAGGAGTTGTTGAATAATACACCACCTCCGCCTCCCCCGCCCGCACCGCCTGCCCCTCCGGCACCGCCTGCCCGCCCTGGCGTGCCTGTGCCTCCCGCACCCCCTGCTCCTCCGGCACCGCCCGCACCAGGCAAGCAGCAGCAAACGCGGGTCACCACGGAAAAGCTGGAGGATGGCAGCACCACCATCCGCATCGAAACGGACCGGGGCAGGCGCATCGCTGAGCTGAAGGTCACCGAAGAAGGGGACGAGCGCACCGTAATCGTAGATGGCAAAAAACTGAAAAGCGGTCAGACGGAAATCATCATCAGCGAACCAGCCCCCGGGGCTTTCCAATTCCGCTACAATGGCACCGACCCTTTGGAATGGCAGCAAAAGGGATGGGATGAAGCAGAATTCCGCGCCCAGCTGGAGCAAAACAAAGCGCAGCTGCAAGAAGAACTGAGCAAGATGCGCGAACAGCTGCACCAAGTGCGCCCCTTTGCCGAAGACCTGGGGCCGGGGCAATGGAATGTGGCCTGGCCTGACAGCTTGGTCCGCCTGGAGCTCGACATCGTGCACGAACACCGCGAGAAGGCACTTCAACACGCAGAGGAAATGCGCAAACAGGGCAAAGAGATGCGGCGCGAGTTAAAAGGCATGGCTTTCTCTTTCGACTCCGATTTTCCCTCCGTACCTGGCCGCCCCAACCTCTCCAACGCCATCGAGCGCGAACTACACCGCGACGGGCTGGTACAGGATGCCTCCAGCTATAAGTTCGAACTCTCCGGCAAAGGCTGGCTGAAGGTCAACGGCAAGAAGCAGCCGGCTGCGCTTTACGAAAAGTACCGGAAGCTCTATGAAGATACTACCGGCACCGCATTCACAGCCAAAAGCCACATTTTGATCTACCCAAGCAGCGAGGGAGGCAGGC
>CAYSPJ010000020.1:27131-55035 GCA_964432875.1 uncultured Phaeodactylibacter sp.
GCATTCACAGCCAAAAGCCACATTTTGATCTACCCAAGCAGCGAGGGAGGCAGGCGGTAGGAAGTTAAAAAAAAGTTTGCTTGTTTTTCCTCTGGAAAAGCGGAGAGCCCGGGGGCAGCGCCCTACGGGCTTCTTTTGTTTCTACTCCGCTCAGTTACCTGGGGTGAAATATAGGCGACATGAGTATTGAGCAATGCCCCCAAAATGAAGTAAGGCGGGCAGGTAAGGCTGCAGCCCGGGGTCCAGCCACTCGAAGTGACCAGCGAGCGTCTGCACCGAGAATACCAGGCCGGATAAAGCCTCTTTGAGCTGATCGCTGACGAAAGAGCCTTCTTCGTCCCGCAGCCTGTCCAGCGCCAGCTCTATGCGCGCCAGCATCGGTGCCAGCTTGCCCCATGCCGACATCTGCTCCATCTTCTGTATCTTTGCCCGCAGCGCCTGCGATAAAAACCGCAAGCTGACAAAAATCATGACCCAACATCCAAACCAGGTACCTATGCGCATACTGCCATTACTGCTGCTGCTGGCCAGCAGCGCCCTCCCTCTCGCCGCCCAATCGGGTGCCCGGAATAGCTATTTCACCATCACCTTCGACGAGAGCTTCAGCGCTTCGCCTTTGCAGGGGCGCTTGCTGCTGCTGTTGGCTGCCGATGGGGAAATAGAGCCCCGCTTCCAGCTCTCTGACGAGCCGCATACCGCCCAGGTGCTGGGCATCGATGTGGAAGACTGGAAGCCCGGAGAACCCGTCACTTTCGACGCCTCCGTTTTCGGCTACCCTGCAGAGAGCCTGCGCGACATCCCCTTTGGCTATTACTGGGTACAAGCTGTCTTCCACCACTACGAAACCTTCCGCCGTGCCGACGGGAAGGTGGTGAAGCTACCGATGGACCGCGGCGAAGGCCAGCAGTGGAACCGGGCGCCGGGTAACTTCTACAGCCTCCCGGCCCGGGTGGCCTTCACCCCCCAACAGCCCGCCAATACACAGGTCAAGCTCAGCGAAACCATCCCGCCTATCGAGCCGCCCAAGGATACGGAATACGTCAAACACATCAAAATCAGAAGCAAGCTGCTTAGTGATTTCTGGGGGCGCGATATGTATTTGGGCGCGCATGTCCTCCTGCCTCACGGCTTTGACGAGCATCCGGAGGCACAATATCCATTGGCTATTTTTCACGGGCACTTCCCCGCCGACTTGAGCGGCTGGCGCACCGTGCCACCGGATACGACCCAGCCCTGTATCTATAGCGAGCGCTTCAAGCTGGATTGCTACAACCGCATCCAGCAGCAGGAGGCTTACGATTTTTACAAAATCTGGACCGGGCCTGATTTCCCTCGTGTGCTGGCCATCGAGATCCAGCATCCCAACCCCTACTACGACGATTCCTACGCCGTCAACTCGGCAAATCTTGGCCCTTACGGCGATGCCATCACCTACGAGCTTATCCCCTACATCGAGGCGCAGTTCCGCGGCATCGGGCAGGGCTGGGCGCGCTTCCTTTACGGCGGCTCCACTGGCGGCTGGGAGGCCCTGGCGGCCCAAGTCTTCTACCCCGAGGACTACAATGGCTGCTACGCCGCCTGCCCCGACCCCATCGACTTCCGCGCCTATTGCCTGGTCAATCTCTACGAAGACCAAAACGCCTATTACCTCGCCGGCCCCTTCCGCCGCACCTTGCGCGCCGGCAAACGCGATTACCTCGGCCAGGTGAGCGCTACCCTGCGGGACATGAATTACAAAGAACTCGCCTTGGGTACCCACGGCCGCTCCGGCGACCAATGGGATATCTGGGAGGCTGTCTATTCTCCCGTCGATACCAACGGGTATCCCCAGCGCATCTGGGACAAATACACTGGCGAAATCAACCCTGCAGTGGCCGCCTACTGGCGGGAAAACTACGATTTGTCTTACATCTTGCGGCGCGATTGGACCGAGCTGGGGCCCAAGCTCCAGGGTAAAATCCACGTTTACTGTGGCGACATGGACAATTTCTACCTCAACAACGCCGTCTATCTCCTCGAAGAATTTCTGGAGCAGACCACCAACCCCCACTACGATGGTAAAGTGGATTACGGCGACCGGGCCGAGCACTGCTGGAATGGCGACCATGAGCAGCCCAACGCCATCTCCCGCCTGCGTTACCACCGCATGTTCATACCCAAGTGGGCAGAGCAGGTGCAGCAGCGTGCGCCGCGGGGGGCGGATTTAAAGAGTTGGAGATATTAGCACTTGTCCAGGATAGTCAAGGAGTGCTGGCCTTGCCGAAAATCTCGACATAACGCGCAACGCACAGCTCGCAAATAATTAATAACAATATGTTCCCTATCTTTGCTCCCCAGATAGAGACCAGACCATAGCGTGAACCAGGCGTTCATGACGCCATTTTTCTGAAAAAACCACAATGAAAGAGATACCAGAGCGGGACGAGCCTCAGTCCGCAAAAACAGTGCAAAGCGGCGCACAGCCGCCGGAAAAACACACCGGCATCATCATCAAAAAGCCAGAGATCAAAGCGTCTGGCGCTAGCAGCGTGCTCGCTGCTTTGAGCTACGCCCGCAAACACATGGCGGTACGCGATGCTGCCAAGACGCTATCCCTCCTCAATCAAAAGGGGGGCATCGACTGCCCAGGCTGCGCCTGGCCCGACCCCGACGACGAGCGCTCCCGCCGAGCTGAATACTGCAAAAACGGCGTCAAAGCCATCGCCGAAGAAGCTCAAAATAAACGCATCGGGCGAGAGTTCTTCTCCCAGCATAGCGTAGTCGAGCTGCAGGGCTGGAGTGATTTCGAATTAGGCAAGCAAGGCCGGCTCGCCGAGCCGCTCGTATTACGCGAGGGTGCCGCTCATTACGAGCCCATCTCCTGGGAGGAGGCTTTTGGCCTCGTCGCTCGCGAGCTCAACGCCCTGCCTTCGCCCGACGAGGCCATCTTTTACACCTCGGGACGCACCAGCAACGAGGCTGCTTTCCTCTACCAACTCTTCGTGCGCGAGTTCGGCACCAACAACCTGCCCAGCACTGCTAATATGTGCCATGAGTCCAGCAACCATGCTTTAACGGACGCCCTCGGCAGCGGCAAAGGCACCGTGACGCTGGCCGATTTTTACGAAGCTGAGCTCATCATCATCATCGGGCAAAACCCCGGCGCCAACCATCCGCGTATGTTGAACGCCCTGGAGCGCTGCAAGGAAAAGGGCGGCCAAATCATCGCCATCAACCCCCTGCCCGAAGCCGGGCTGATAGCCCTGGCCAACCCTCAGCGGGCTAAACGGCCCTTTTCTGCAGCCCTTCCTTTGTCCGATCTCTTCCTACAAGTTAAAATCAACGGCGATGTGCCCCTGCTGAAGGCCATCATGCTGCTCCTATGGCACGAAGAGCGCAACGCTCCGGGCATCGCCTTCGACTGGGACTTCATCACCGAAAAAACAGCGGGCTACGAAGCTTTTATCAACGACCTCAAAAAATACGATTTCGAAGAATTAGCCCAAGCCAGCGGTGTACCGCGAGCGGACATCAAAAAAGCAGCGCAAATGCTGTTGCGCAAGCAGAAGGTCATCATCTGCTGGGCGATGGGCTTGACCCAGCACAAAAATGGGGTGGACAATGTGCGCGAAGCCGTCAACCTGCTGCTGCTCAAAGGTGCCGTCGGGCGCCCAGGCGCAGGTGCCTGCCCGGTGCGCGGGCACAGCAACGTGCAAGGCGACCGCACCATGGGCATCTACGAAGCGCCCAAGCCAGAATTCCTGGACGGTCTCAAAGCCACTTTCGGTTTCGAGCCGCCCCGCCAGCACGGCTATACCGTCGTCGATGCCATCCAAGCGATGCACCAGGGCCACGCCACGGTCTTTTTCGCCCTGGGTGGCAACTTTCTCTCTGCAGCCCCGGATACCGAGTACACCGCGCAAGCCTTGCGCAGCTGTCGGCTGACGGTGCAAGTCTCGACCAAGCTCAACCGCAGCCACCTCATACATGGCCAGCAGGCGCTGATCCTGCCTTGCCTGGGGCGCACCGATAAAGACGTCCAGGCCAGCGGCCTACAATTGGTGAGCACTGAAAACTCGATGGCCGTCGTGCAGTCCTCCCAAGGAGTGCTGGCACCGCCTTCCGAGCACCTGCGCAGCGAACCGGCCATCGTCGCGGGGCTGGCCAAAGCGACCCTGGGACAAAGCTCCAAAGTAGATTGGGATAAAATGCTCGAGGATTACAGCCACATCCGCCAAGCGATTGAACAGGTGGTACCGGGTTTTGAGGATTATAACGTCCGCCTGCGCCGCCCCGGAGGCTTTTACCTGCCCAATAGTGCCCGTGAACAACGCTTCGATACGGATTCCGGCAAAGCTCAGTTTGCGCTGGTCTCCCTCCCTTCCCATCAATTGGCCCCAGACGAGTATCTGATGATGACCATCCGCAGCCACGACCAGTTCAATACCACGATTTACAGCCTGGACGACCGCTACCGGGGCATCTATCGGGAGCGGCGGGTAGTGATGATGAACCGCCAAGATATGGCCCAAGCGAGCCTGCATCCAGGGCAAGTCGTCAACCTGGTGGGGAGCTATCAGGGCGAGGAGCGCGCCGCTAGCCGGTTCATCATCGTCCCTTACGATATCCCCCGGGGCTGCGTAGCGACCTATTTCCCTGAAGCCAATGTTTTGGTGCCGATTGGCGCCTACGCCCGGCTTAGTAAAACGCCCATCTCCAAGAGTATCCCCGTGCGGGTGATACCAGCGGAAGGGTGATGGGCAACAAACTCATTATTTGCCAAACCGGAATCCGAACTCAAATTGCTAGCTGCAGCTGCTTTTTGAGCAGCTCATAATAAGCGACATACAAAGCCCAATACCGCTCCAGCGCATCGCTCTGGCTGGGCGGCAGGCCTGCCAGCCCCTGTAATGCGCTGACTTTTAAACGCACATTGGCGCGATACCACTGGTAGTAAGTAAAGAGCAGCCAGTCTTCATCGCAGGTAATGCAGGGGTTTTGCCGGAAGTAAGCCTGTAAAAAAGGGGTTTCCAGATGCCGGCAGTGGAAGTAATCGAGGTCCATGCATAGGAAGGCCAGTTCATCAAGCACATCCACCTGCCGAAAATGGTCGTTAAATTCAATACAATCAAAGATCACGGGCTTGTCCAGCAGAAAGATGTTGTGTGAATGCAGGTCGCCATGTCCATCAATAACATAACCCTGCCTGCTGCGCCTTCTGAAGCCGGCGGCATGGCCACTCAGGAATTTTTGGGCGAAGGAGATGCTGTTGCTCAGCGTTTTGGCGGCCGTCGGCCCAAAGATTTCAGTCAGATAAGGCGCAACGCTTTCCAGGTTCGTGAAGTCAGTTCGAAAGCGGTTGATATCTGGTGCTTGCTTCAAGCCAGGGGCTTGGCGGTGGAAGCTGGCTAGCATTTCGGCCAATTGCCGCATATCCGCAGGCGCTACCCGCCCCTCTTCCAGCAAGAGGTTCATTTGGCGGGTGCTGTCCATGCGCTTCATTTTTACGGCATAGTCGATGATTTCACCTTCCATGTCCAGTAGCGGCCCCTGTGCAGATTGTACAATTGGCACTACTCCCAGGTAAAACTCGCCAGCCAAGCGACGATTGAGCTCCAGCTCGCGCTGGCAGTAGAAACGTCGTTGTTCGAGAGAGGAGAAATCGAGGAAATCAAAGCGGACTGGCTTTTTGATTTTATAAGCATAAGGGCCAGCCAGGATAACCCAGGATATATGGGTCTCGATCAGTTCATCCGCTCCGGAAGCGTAGGCAGCTGCCAGCCCGAGCCGGAGTTGTTGTACTTGTGCGCTGTCCATTGTATGGTATTTTATGAGCCTGCTACCATATCAACACTTCAAAAGCACAAATAAGCGAGTGCCTTTTCCACCATCGCTTCCAAATCCTCTGATTCTAGGGCGAGGTGCTGGTACTCCAGTGGTAACCAGGAGGTTTTTATTTTTAGATAAACCTCATAGTCTGCTTCGCTATAATCCCTTTTTTGCGATAAGCGGCTTTTCACTAAATCTTCCGGCGCCTGCACCAAAATCCAGAAAACCGGTATGTGGTGGCGTTGACCAATTTGGTGATAACTTTGGCGAAGGGAAGGAAGGTAGAAGGTGCCATCAACCACTACTGGCAGGTTTTCCACTAGCGCTTGAACAGCACGAGACTCCATCTTCTGATAGACCCGCTGCTTGTCTGCTGCGCTATACTCACCTCTCATGCCCAGCTCATCGCGGATGATATCCGTATTAAAATGCTTGGCCCCCAAGGCTTGGGCCAGGGCTTGAGCAAAAGTAGTCTTGCCCGTACCCGGTAGGCCGAGCACGACCACCAACATAGCTTGCTGATTAGCGCCTTGCGTAGGCAACGGCATGCCCTTGGTTTTCATGGGGACATTTTTGAAAATCAAAATCACCGCACTACGAGCACGGGGGCCTGGCTGAGCCGGTCCAGCAGTTTTTCGGTAACGCTACCAAAAAAGAAAGCTTCCAAAGGCGTGTGCCCTCTTGCTCCCATGATAATGAGCGGCGCGTTTTTTTCGGCAGCAAAGGCCTCGATATGATGGGCGATGTTGTAGCGCTCATTCTCCACAAAGGTCATTTCAAAAGCATGGGTTGGGAGGTCGTTTTCCTCCATGAAGCGGTGGTAAGCTTGCTGGGCTGATTCCAGCAACACCCCCCGATAGCCCGTGCCCGGGCGCGAGCGTGAGTAGTAGTCTTCCGGGGGGAGGTCCACCACATATAGCCCGTAGATGGTTACGTCCGGCAACCTTTCCTGTACGAGCCGCGCCGCATCTAAGGCGCGCTTGGAGTGTTTGGAGAAATCCAGGGGGACGATGATGCTCCTCACCGTCTTGGTATGGCCAACCGGCAAGAACAGCACATTGCAATCTGTGTTGCGCACCACCCGCCTGGCCGTAATGCCGCTGCCTTCGCTGACGGCCTTTTTACCCACGGCCAGCAAACTGATCTCTTTGACTTTGACCCAGTGGACTAGTTTTTCGTAGGGCTTGCCTTCGATCACTTCGACGGCATAATCCAAGGTACCACCACCCTTGCCGAGCGCTTCGGCGGCATCCAGGCCGATTTTGTCCCGCACTTTCTCATCCACCGGGTATTCTGGTGCGAAGAGCTTCTGAAACTCCACATCGATATTGGCTGGCACGGTAAAATCCTGGATGATGTGGACGAAATAAGCCTTGTCAATCCCCAAGGCCTCAGCATTGTGGGCGACGAATTGCAGCACCTCCCGGTCCATGCTGGAGAGGTCTAGCGCTACTAATGCCCGGTTGAAGGTTTGCATAGCTCGTGTTTTTATATTGTCATTTGGGCCGTTGCCATTTTCCTGTCTCCTCTCGAGCAGCCACCTGGGTAGCGCCAGCCTTACACTACTTGGCTAAACAACTGCCCTTCTGGCTGCTTGCGCCAATAGCGGGCATCGAGCGCCAAGCAGATGTTGCGCAAGAAAGCCTGCCCTTTGGGTGTCACTTTCAGCTGGAAAGGATAACGTATGACCAAGCCATCCGCTTCTAGGGGAGCGAGGCGCTCCAGGCCTTCATACAGGGCCTCGCACTGGAATTCGGGCTGATACCAAATCGTCTCGTGCCGGCACATGATGTTGAGGATGTGACGGCGCAGGATTTGATCTTCTTGGCTCAGCAGGTGCCCCTTTACGATGGGGAAACGGCCTTGGCCCACCAATTGCTGATAGGTTTCGATCTGTTTTTCATTCTGCACGTAAGCGTCCCAGCTATCGCTGATAGAAGAAGCGCCCAAGGCAATACTCAGGCCCGTGTAAAAGGGCGTATAGCCCATGAAGTTGCGGTGTAGCGATCCATCTTCCATGGCCCGGTAGAGACTGTCTTTGGGTAGGGCGAAGTGGTCCATGCCGATTTCGATATACCCGGCTTGCTCCAGCAGCTTACGGCCTAGTTCGTAGAGTTCACGCTTAGCTTTGCCTTGTGGGAGGTCGGCTTCGGAATAAGCGCGCTGGCTCGGCTTGATCCAGGGGACATGGGCGTAGCTATAAAAAGCGATGCGCTCGGGTAGGAATTTCTTCACTTTGGCAATCGTATCGCTGATATGTGCCTTAGTTTGCAGCGGCAGGCCGAAGATGAGGTCGTAGTTGATCGACTGATAGCCCAAGCGGCGCGCTTGGTAAGTTACGCGGTGCACATCCTCAAAAGATTGCCGACGATTGATGATGCCTAGTATTTCCGGCGCAAAATCCTGCACGCCGATGCTGATGCGGTTGAAGCCAAGCTCACGCAATACTAGCAGGTGCTCGCGGGTAGTGCTATTGGGGTGGGCTTCAAAGCTGAATTCACGCTCTTCGGGTAGCTCCACGGTTTCAAGTATCCCCTCTACCAGGCGGCGTAGGCTGGCCGGCGAGAAAAAAGTGGGCGTGCCTCCCCCCAAGTGCAACTCTCTCAAGAGAGGCTTCTCGGGTAACAAACTTGCATAAAGCTTCCACTCCTGCAATACGCTTTCGATATAAGGCGACTCCAGGCCGTGGTTTTTCGTAATCCGCTTATTGCAGCCGCAATAGGTACATAAGCTTTCACAAAAAGGCAAGTGAATGTAAAGGCTGACCGCCCGGCCTTGTCGGAAGGCGTTCAACACGCGTGCCTTCCAGGCATCCTCGGTTGGGCATTCGCCGCTCCAGTATGGCACCGTCGGGTAGCTGGTATAGCGCGGTGCGGGCACATTATATTTTTTCAATAGGTTGGAATGCATGCTGCTAGCTTTTGCTGTTCATGGACGTCTTATAAAATTCGGAAGTTGAGCGCAAATTAGTGCCAAAACCCCACCAAAGATATCGGCTCTGAGTAAGGGGGGGAAATGATGAAGGTCACCAACCGGCGGTGATAATTGTCACGCATCGCGGGCTCGTTTGCCAACAAATGACCTGGCAGGCTGTTAGGTTTACTAAAGCTTGTTTGATGGATAATATCTGGATTTATTTCAAAAACCTCTTTGCCAAAGCCGAACAAAGCAGCCCCTCCCAGCCTTTGATCCATGAACTGATTGAGCGTTCTGATTCAGAAACAGAAGATTATCAGCGCTGGAAAAACACCCTGGTCTGCCGCCGGTTGATGGATTGGCTCGACAACCAATACGCTGTTTACCGCGTATTGCCACAGGATGTAGACGAAGGCCTGGATTTCTTGGATACGCCCTCTTCCAAAGGCTTTGTAATACACTTCCACCAGACGCGCTATAGCCTCCGGGATGCCACTCACTTCTTCGATTATCTCAAAGAGCAGGTCTTAGGTTTGGGCTATCGGCCTCAGATTTCCGATACGCGCACTTACCACCGCTCAAGCTGGGTGGAGACCGTTGAACGGCACTACCTCAAGCCGCGCCCTCATTTCCCGGTTGAGGAGGAGATGGGCGGGAAAATAGACCAGAAATTTGGCAACATCCTCATCGAACTAGAACTACGCAACGACCAGGCCTACAACCTGCGCTTCCGCGCCACGAGTTATAACGACCGCCTCTATGAAGAAGCAGAAGATTTTCAAGAGTTGATGAAGCAGGTATTAGCACCTGGGCAGCGGGATAATTAGGTCTGCCCATTTAGTCGAGTACCTGAGCTATAGAACGCTAGGCTGGCGAAGGCCAAAAAACCGGAGTTTTCTCCATTTTGCCTGCTTTGTGCAGGTATTCCGAAAAAATGAATAATTTTAAGGCTTATTGCCTGAATATAAAACACCATGGAGCAAGCCTACGAAGCCATCGTCAAGAACATCGAATCCAACCGCTTGGGCGAGGCCCTCGATTTACTGTTGCCCTTTGCCCAGGCATACAGCCCCGGGCGGGAGGCTGCCGTACGCATCCAGCGCTCAGAATGGAATGCCCTGGAAGAAGAAGCGCTCATCATGGGCGAAACCAGCAGCATACGTGAGCAACGCGCTAAGCTCAAACTCTTGCTCTTGCGCTTGGCGGATGCTATCAAAAAAGAGGCACCAAGGGCAGTGCCTGTCAATCCGGGCCTTACTGGCCAGGGAGGAGCTGATTTCACTCCGCCGCCCTTCTCTGCGAAGCGTGGCGAAGGGCCGGTCAATGTTTTTCTGTCTTATGCACCAGAAGACCAGGGGGGCAAAGAAAGCTTGATTAAGAGCATGGCCTTGCTGCGCCACACGCGGCGCGTAGAGATTTTCGATCAGCACCAAAGCCCGGCGGGTAATCGCCAGGCAGCATTGCAACAAGCCCTGGAGCAAGCGGAAATCATCCTTATCCTGTTGAGCCACAACTACACCTATTCATCAGAATGCCTTGTTTTACAGGCTCAGGCCCAGGCAGCCCAGCAGCATAACCGCGCTGCGGTAGTACCTATCCTCTACAGCCCGGTAGAATGGGGCGAGCTGGAAATCGGCGGATTGCAATCTCTGCCGCGCAACGGCCGCTTCATCACCCAGTGGCCTAATGCCGACGAGGCCTACGCCCTCATTAGCCGCGAATTGGGCGAGCTGGCCAAAGTGGTGCGGCAACGGCTCGACTATACGGCTTCCAGCCTTTCACCTTTGCCCCCACCTTCTCTTTCCGACCAACCCAAACGCGCCTATGATACCGCCGAGCTGCGCAACATCTTCCGCCAGGGAGACCCCGGCAGCCTCATCCAACAACTCATCACGCTGACTGATGGCGACAACAGCTTCTACGATCGCGCGCTACTGCTCGAACAGCGCTGGAAGGAAATCCGCACCGATGAGCAGTACAATACGGCGAGTATGGACAACATCATCGTCCGCAAAAATCAGTTGAATAGAGATTTGCTGGAGCTAATCCGGGAAATGGAGGGAGGCGCTGAGGCATAAGAAGCACCAGGTTTCATCCCTCTCCTGCCAACCGGCTTGCCCCTGTCTCGAGTATCAATTCCGATATCGGGCTGGCTTTTGCATCTTCTTTGCCGTAGAGCCATCTAATCAGCAATGGCATAAGCAGCAGGTCGCTAAACAGGGCGCTGAAAAGCGTCAAGCTGATGAGCAGGCCAATGGTGACGCTGGGCGGGTGGATTGAAAACAGCATCACCAGAAACCCGAAGAATAGGATGACGGTGGTGAGGGTAATGGCCTTGCCCGTCTCCAGGAAAGTGGTGCGCAGGCTGTCCTCCACGCTATTACCGCGTGAGCGCACCAGCTTGTATTTGGCTAGAAAATGGATGCTATCATCGACAGCTATACCAAAAATGACGGCAAAAACGATTGAGACCCCGGCTTCCAGTTCAATGCCCAGGAAGCCCAGTAAAGCGCCAGCAAGCAGGAGAGGGAATAAATTGGGCACCAGCGAAATAATCAGCATTTTTACATTTCGGAACAGCAGCGCCATAAGGATGCTGACCAGCAGGATGGCCATGCCCAGGCCCTCCAAGAGGTTGCGCCGGATATATTCCGCGTTTTTGTCGATAATCAGCCCGGTGCCGGTGCGCTGGAATTTCACCACCGTAGTATCGGTATTCGCCAGCACCCACTCATCGAGGCGATTGCCAAACTGTTTGATGGTGTCGGCACCGATGTCTTTGATGCGGGAGGTAATGCGCGCCTTGGTCTCGTCTTTGCTCAGCAGTACATTGAGGTTGACATTGGGCACCTTTGCAGCCAGGCGCTGATAGCGCTCGAACTCCGCTTTATCTTCTGGTAGCCGGTAGGCTTCCGGGTTGTTATTCCCCATCATCTGGTTGATGCTTTTATAGACGGCGGTGATGGAGCCGACTGCTTGTACTGCCGGTGCCTCGCGCAAGTAATCTTCTACTTTGGCGATTTCGCGTACCACCTCAAAGTCACTGGCTTTGTAGCCATTTTGGGCATAGACGGCGAACTCCAGCGGGCGGAACCCGGTCAAGTGCCGCTCAAAATAGCGGAAATCTTCCGTTATCTGTTTACCGATCGGCATGTTGTTAATGATGCTGTAGTTGGTGGTGATGCGAGAGATCCCCCAGAGGCTTAATAACAATATCGCGGCGCTGCCCAGAGCAATGCGCAGGGGGTGCCGCCGGGTGAGCCAGTAGGTCCAGGACATGGATTTTTCCCAAAAAGCCTGCCCCCGTCCCAGTTTGATAATCTGATCAGCCCGGAACCAGGAGAGCACAGCCGTAGTGAAAAAGATGACGGTGATGTAAGCGATGAGCACACCGATCGCGGCATTGATGCCAAAATCCCGGATTGGGCCCACCTTACTACTGAGCAGGGTGGCAAAGCCAATGGCAGTGGTCAGGGAGGTCATCAAAGTAGCCAGCCCGATTTCTTTGATCGTGATGACGATGGCTTTCTCCTTCGGCAACCCTTTGCGCAGCTCGTCCACGTATTTCGACATGATGTGGATGACGTCTGAGGTGCCCACAATAATCATTAGCACGGGGTAGAGGGCAGCCATGGCATTGAGCTCCCGGCCTGTTGCGCCCAGAAAGCCCATGAATAGCAACATGCCCAGGCCGATGGAAAAAAGCGCTACGGCAATGCCCCAGGGGCGCCGGAAGATAAAGAACATAATCAACGAGACCAGGATGCCCGCAACGATGGCTGAGACCGTAATCTCCCGCTTCTGCATGGCCACCAATTCTTTCTGAAAATAAGGGCGCCCCAAGTAGTGGTGGGCCTCGAAATCATACTGTTTCAGGAGTATATCCAATGCCGACATCAGTTCCTGGGCTTCCCCCAGCTGCATCCCATCAATGGTTTTCATGAAAATGACCAGCGCTTTGCCATCTTCAGTGATGAGGTTGTGTACGAAGCGTTCGTCTTGCAGGATGCGCGCCTTGTCCTGCTCGTAGCGCTCCGGCTGGCTTATATGGATGGCGGGGATAGAGGTGATGGCGAAAGGGGTCCTGAGCGGGTAAGAAAACTTTGTGAGCGACTGGCTTTCCACTACATGGGGCAGCTCCCGGCATTTCAGGGTCAGCTCGTGGAACTGTTCCAGGAAATCCTGTTCAAATACGCCTTGATCCCGCCGCACCGCCAGCAGCAGAAAGTTGTCATCTGTCTCAAACTCCTGGATGAAAGCCTGGAAGACCTCCAGGTCGGGGTCGCCTTGGGGAAAAAACTGCTCGAAGTCGAAAGAGAACTTTAACTTCGTGAGGTAGAAGCCGCTGGCGATAGCCAACAAGGCGAAGATAAAAACAGATAATGTCCTGAGATTGAATAACATTTATGGTGTGGCCTTTGTGGCTTTTTTTAGTTAGCAAAAAGATCAAGCACATAACCATCTTTGGTCAAAGTTGTTTAGTAATTTCCAGCAAGAAGACGGCCGGCCTTGGTGTTTGGTAACCTTGGCAGCTAAGTTGCGTCAAACAATACGGAGGAGCACAGAACCAAGCGCTAAAAGCTAGCATAAGTATATGAATGTAGGCTGACTAGGCATTTAAATTATTTTTTATGAATTTCCACATTGATCTACCCACCGAGCTGGTGCCGCATCAGGAAGAAATCCTGAAAAGCAGCCGCCCTTACATCAAGATATTGCCTCACACGGGGTCGCCGCAAGCGGCCTGGCGGAGCAAAATTGGCGGTTTGCCCTATCTCCCCGAAGGCATGGCTTACCCCTTGGCGTCAAATGGGCGCCCCCTGGCGTTTTTGATCCAGGTGAATTTTGCCGAAATGCCTCCCCTGCCCCCCTTCCCCGAAGATGGCTTGCTGCAAATTTTCATTCATGACGATGGCTTCTACGGCCTGGATTTGGATGACCCCTTTGATCAGGGCAACTTCCGCGTGCGCTATATCCAGGCCGCCGAAATAGTTGGAAGCGCGGCAGCTCTTGATTTTGGCATCCTGAAAGATTGCGATTATACCCAGCTCCCTTTCAACCCGCAACAGGTTTATGCCCTGGATTTTGAACTCGGCCTGGAGCTACCCCAGCCGCAGGACGCACAATTTGAACAGATGATGGGGCCCGATTTTTTCGACCGTTTCGGAGCGCGGAAATGGGAGGTACTGGATGCCTATAGCCAAGCTGTACAAAGTGGCCCCCACAAAATTGGCGGCTTTGCTCAATTCACTCAGGAAGACCCCCGCAGCCCCGGCAGCCCGATGGAACTGCTCTTGCAGTTGGGCTCCGATAGCGCCATCGAGTGCATGTGGGGCGATATGGGGGTGGCCAATTTCTTTATTTGCCCGCTGGACCTGGCACGGCGTGATTTTTCCAAGGTGATGTACAATTGGGATTGCTACTAAGGGACCTGCCCTTTCGGTAAAACCTTGCTCATCGCTCGCTCTGTAATGGCAGTAATCGACAGCGAAGGATTCACCCCAGGGTTAGCAGAAATCATCGAGCCATCGCAGACCAGCATGTTTTGGTAGCCAAATACGCGGTTGTCACGATCAATGACGCCTGCGTTAGCATCTCTGCCCATGACTGCGCCGCCCAGGATGTGGGCCGTGGAAGGTATGCCCAGCAAAGGCTCCAGCGCAAAAGAAGCAGGCTTGCCATCGATAAGCGCGCCATATCTATGAGCCAGGCTTTCCGCTTCGGGTATGAAGGCACTAGGCGCTGCGCCACGGTCAACCTTCGAACGCATGCCCCCCAAGGGGCTGCGGGTAAAGCGGAGGGTGCTATCCAAAGTTTGCATAAAAAGCAAAATTTGAGTGCGCTTGGCCCAGTCATCCACCATAATCACTTTCAGGTTTTTTATGGGCTGGCTGATCCAGTCCCAGGCAATCTTGCCCAGGCGGGCGAAGAGGTGGCTACCGTGTGCCATGGGCAACATTAGCAAGCGCCAGAAGCCCGAGCCAGCCGAATAGCGCACTGGCTCGAGGTGGCTGTTTTCATCGGTATGCAAAATGGAGCTGATGGCGATGCCCTTGGAAAGGTCTTTGCGCTTGTCTGGCGAAGTGATGGAAATGAGGCTCTCGTTATTGGTGCGGATATCATAGCCCACTCGTTCGGAAAGGCGGGGCAAGGCGCTTTGCTTCAACTTCAACAATAGCGGCACCGTGCCGAGTACACCTCCGGCAAAAACGATACCCCGGGCAGTGACCTTCTGCTTTTTTTTGAAAAACGAAGTCGAGGGCTGAAAGCTGATCTCATAACCATCGGCACCATCCTCCTTGCCAAGTGGCGCTACGCTAAATACTTCCGATTCTGCTTTGATCTCCACGCCGAGCTGTTGTGCAAGGTAGAGATAGTTTTTGTCTAAGGTGTTCTTGGCATTATATCGGCAGCCCGTCATGCAGCCGCCGCAGAAGTTGCAGCCGGCGCGGGCCGGCCCCTTGCCGTCGAAATAGGGGTCTTCTTCCGTTTTGCCGGGCTGGCCGAAAAAAACCGCAACCTTAGTCGGCTCGAAATATTGCTCGCGCCCCAGCTCGCGGGCTAGCTGCTTCAGGGCATGGTCGCCGATATCCAACCGTGGGTTGGGCGCAGCCCCCAACATGCGGTGAGCCTCATCGTAAAAAGGTAAGAGCTCCTGCTTCCAATCAGCCAGCCCATTCCAACTGCCCGTTTTGAAAAAGGTATCTGGTGGCACGGGTAGCGTATTGGCATAAACCAGTGAGCCGCCTCCAACGCCCACCCCGGAAAGGATGGTGATATGGCGGAAGATGGTCATCTTCATAATGCCGAAAAAGCGCAGGGCAGGCAGCCAGAAAACCTTTGGCAAGTTCCAGTTGGACTTGGCAAAGTCTTCCGGCCGATACCATTTCCCTTTTTCAATGACCAATACTTTATACCCCTTTTCCGCCATGCGCAGCGCGCTGACTGAGCCGCCGAAGCCGCTGCCGATAATGACGTAGTCGTACTGAAGTTGATCTTGCTGTTCCATCTGGCTAAGATATGAGTTTTTGCGATAGGCAACACCTGGCCAGCTGAAATCAGTTGCGCATTAAGGGGGCCCCCACCGCTTAGGCAGGGGCGCATTGAATACAATGTCTTCGCCTGGTTTTTCCACAAACCATTGATTTTATTATCAGCATAAAAAATGGAGGACAGCCGGAAATGCCGGCCCGGCTGCCGCGCCATAATGAAAACATTGTGTTTTCGACTATCTCCCGGAGATGAGCAAAAGGGCAAGGGATCTAATACGCTCACTCCTTAATCATTACTCTACACTATCCACCAACATCCGTACTTCCGTTTTGACAACCGTCCGCACGGACTCGATGCGGCGGCCGATGTACCCGTCGCTCATGCCGGGATAGACGGTTTCCCAGGCAGCGCCTTCGTCATTGTCCAAGTCTTCCCAGGCATTGTAGTAGTCCACCGTGGAGCCTTGGTAGGAATAGCCAGCGCCACGGGGCATGACCATGTAGCTGATGAGCCAGCCGGCCCGATTGCCTAAGGCGATGTTCTTTTCATGGACGGGCTTTGCAAATTTGGTCTCCATTTCGACCCAATCCTCCCAGCCGGCGGCAGGGATACTCATGAAATTTTCGACCGAGTACTTGGGTTTGGTAGCGCCCGGCGCGAACACCCTGTCGCCTGCTGTCCAGACTTCCGATTTCACGAGGTCCCGGTACAGGTTGGCGCTTTCGGCCAACTCCCTTTTGTCGGCGGGCAGGGCCTTCATGGCGGCATCGTACCAGTCCGCGTCGGGGCTCATGGCCTTCCAGTTTTTGTAGTGGGTGATGGTGAGGAAATCGTATTCCGTGCCGGTGCCGGCGGGCATTACCACCTGTTCGATTTGCCAGCCTTTGATGAGGCCCTGCTTCACCCGGTTCTGGTGGACGAGCTTCCAGGCCTGCTCGCATTCGAGGTATTTGTCCCACATACCGGGCTTGACTTTCATGTATTCTACGATGACGTATTCGGTGTCATTCTGGGCGCTGAGGGTTGGGTGGAAAAGGATGCAAATAAATGCCAGGGGCAGGATTGAAAGGAATGTTTTCATTGTTCGCAAAATTTAAACTGGTGAATGAAATTGTTTTGTTACCGGGTTTTGGGTTAACTGATTTTTGTCCCGATCGAAGGGTCTATTTTCACCGACTTCGAAGTGCTGTGTATCGTCACGCTGTTCACCGAACCGTCGCCGTTGCGGTTGAACACCAGGCGGCAATCAATGGAAGTCGCCAAAAAGGCGTCCTGGCCCTGTGGCTTCAGCTCTACGGTAGCATAGCCCGGCAAATCGAGGAAAAGCCTTTGCTCCTCGCGGCGTATGATGACTTCCTCGTTGGGCGGCCGGTAAGGCAGGCTCATGTCGTACTTCCCGGTGCAGGCGTCGAGGGCGGCCAGGCGCTCTTCAGAGGTGGCCACTTTTTTCAGGGTGAGGTTGAAATTGAATACCGGAATGCCCCCTTCGGCCCGCTCCGGGGCGAGGATAAACTGCCCGCGTTCTTCCTCCGGCAGTTCTTCGATGACGGTGTCGGTCTCATTGAGTGCTTCGCCCTCGAAGTACATCTGGGTTACAATTTCGTGATAACCTCGCCGCGATACCTTGAAGTGGATGTGCGGCGTGCGCCAGTTTTCAACGACAGCGGGGTCGTCGAAGGAATAAGCGCCGGGCTTGATGGTTTTGATCCCGTAATTGCCGTCGGCGCCGGTTGTCATTTCGCCCCAGCCCTCGAAATAGGGATCGAGGGGGGCCGGATTAGCGGCGTCGCCCTCGTGGGAGTAGCGGCCGCCCTCGTTGGCCTGCCAGATTTCGACGAGGGCATTTTCGACGGGCTGGCAGTTTTCGTCCAGAATGCGCCCCCGCACGAGGATGACCTGGCCTTTTGCCTGGCCGGTTTTACCCTGAATGGTGGTCAGGTCCACGTCGCCGTCGCCGTTTTTGACGTGCGGGTAAAACGGGCCGAGGGTCTGGTCAGGGGTGACGGCACAGTCGCTTGGGTCACCCCCGGCATTATTGCAGCCGATGGCGGTGGTGAGGAGGCCTGCCGTGGCGCCGAGGCCGAGTTGGAGGATGCGGCGGCGGGGGAGGTGGGTGGGTTGGGATTTTAATGTTTTCATGATGAAAGATTTGATAAAATTAATTGTAGTTGAGGTGAGGGCATGGTTTGCGGACTCGCCCTCCTGGTGTTTTTAAGGTTATCATTTTGCATAGTTGTGAAGCGTCCACATGATGAACCGCTTGAAATGGGCTTAAAGCCTGCCTGTTTTCTGTTGTGTCCCGTGCGGGTAGCAAATCCGGCAGGAGCGGCAGGACACAGTCTGACACCAGTGGGAATGATTTCATTCATCCTGCTCTACCTCCAAAAACGAATCTCCACATCTACAATATATCCTGTACGTACGTTTCTTACAACATTGCTTTCTGCTCGTCTCCAGTAATCATAAAGTCCGTCATTACCTCTGTTCAACTCAGCCATTTGGGCAAACAAATTACCATGTGAAGTACCATCACCCCCCATAGATCTTGCCCTGATATGACCGGCATCTGGAAATTGATGTCTTGATCGGGCTAAATCATTATTTACTACTGTTCCGGTATGTGATGCAAAAACATTTCCCTGGCCATCATGGATCGTATAATTGTACTGCACTCTTTGTGGAGCATGATGAGTTTGAGTTCTAACCCAGGTTCTTGATGCATCATCAGTAGCAGTCCCAGTTCCCAAATGATGTGGGTGAACTGTAAATGTAGCTGTTGTATTTCTGCCTCTGGTAACTAATTTAGGGTCAGCAGCAGGCTTCTTAACCTTACCATCCAGATCAACATGATTCACCGGATCATTGCTTACATAAGCATAAGGAGAGGCATATTCCCGAACGGGATCAGGCGTCAGAAAAATCTTCTCTTCAGGACTGTATAACCTCGCCCGATAATTATGCAAATTCAACTCCCGGTCATATTCCTGCCCGGTATATAAGTAGGTAAAAGCAGCTACTCCATCCTGATTCAGGGTATGATCAATGGAATGGGCATCCAATGCACCGAAAGGCGTATAGTCGAATGCTGCAACTTTTTTATTCTGTTGATCAAGGACAAAGCGCAGGCTTCCCAAATGATCCCGCTGATGGAAGTAGGTGTCTTTTCCATCGTGTTGCGTGGCGATGGGTGCAAAGCCGTGACCATAGATCAGGTTTTTGGTATGCTGGTAGGGTTTTCCCTGATAGTGTCCGCTTTTGCTTTCTGAAAGCGGCAGTGCATGGTCACCTCGGTAATAAGTGACTGTATCTATCCTATTGGATAAACTGGTCGTTTTTCCCACCCGGTTATTATGGGCATCGTACAGGAAGTTGGTTTGGGCCTTATTGGCACCGGATACCTTTAGGGGCATGAAAGTATAGGGGTCGAACGAGATGGAAGCTACACCGAATAACGGGGAGGAAATCTTGGTGAGCAACCCGTTGTTGGCATCCTTGTTTTTGCGGATATTGGTACCTGGTTCATAGGCGTACGACGTTTTTCCTCCGGGTTCGGTGCTTGACAGCATATTGCCGTTGGCATCATAGGTATATTCGTATTGGAGCTTATTGTTGATTCCCTTGACGGATTCGAGGCGATATTGGTCGTCGTATGCAAAATGTTGTTCCTGGGCGGCATTCAGGAAACGGCCTGATTCTTTGATACCTGTGATATTCCCCTGTAGGTAGGGTTCGTGGCCTACCCGGTTGTTGGTCTCATAGATCTGCTGGAAATCGATTTCATCATCCTGCTGATAAGTACGGGCACTGATATGACTTTGCAGGTTATAGCTGCGATGCTCCTGAAAGGCATTGTTGTCATATTGAATTTCTTTGATGTGACCATCGATGGTATAGCTGTATTTGGCATACTTGAAAGGATCGGCCGGAGTGCCTACGCCTTTCATCTGGCCCAATTGATCATAGGTATAGGAAACGAGCTCCTTGTTGGGATAGGTAATGCTTTTCAGTTTGCCATCAGGGAAATAATCATAAGCGATTTTTCCTTTGGTTTGCTCTCTTTTGATCAACTTGCCCTCGGAACCTTTTTGTTCGAGGCTATCGCTTTGTTCGATCAGTATCGTCTGGCCGTGCAGGTTGTACTGATACTTTTCGGTAATATAATGCTTCCCTTGCTGATGAATAGATGATTGCAAGCGACCCAACAAATGAAGAGTGTTGCCTTCCTCGTCGCTGTCATAATTCCAATACCGGTAGGTATGGGCATGGTCATCATCCCAGAAGCGTGCATTGGCCATGGTTTCCAGCAGGGCAAAATCGTAGGTGGTGGTATCTACTATCCCTTCTTCTATATGCCTGCCCCGTTGATCGTATTTGTAGAATTCAATGGCATGTTTGGAGTTGTCTTTTCCCCTGCCCAGCCTTGCCTTGTTTCTGATATAGAAGGCCGGTTCGCCTGAATGATCCTTGATGGTAGTCAATGTTCCTTCATCCAGGTCGTAGTTTACCTGAAAGAGTCCCAACAAATCCCGATGTTCTTTCAAGTTTACAAATGACGTAGGGGAATTTTGCAGATCGGATGGACTTAGCGCAAAATGGTTGGGGAATTGAGTTAAAAACGATGAACTGTTTTCATTGAATAGTTGATCATATTTTGTGATCGAATTGCCCGTTTTTGAAGCAATCAGGCGATTCAACCCGTCGTGGAGGTTGATATGCTTATTGTCGTTGGGATCGGTAAAGGTTGTGCTGGAAAACTGCTTGTCAATTGGGGTTTTAATATCAATTTCATTGGCCAAAGCAGATCCGTATTTATCCTGATAATCAATTTGTTGCTGATTATAAGGCTGGGTATAAAAAAAGGCACCCGGGGGAATATTCCGTGTTTTCCGGTGGATCGGACTCGCTTCATAGACAAAACCATGATAGGGGAATTTGCTGTCTTCCGCTGTAAAATCAGCGATCTCATTTTGTCCGGAAAAATAGCTGATAATTTCTCCGCTTAGTTGTCCCGTGGCTTGATCAAGACCCGTTATAAAATTGGGTTCATAATTCAAGTTTGGTTGATCTATTAATGCGTTCAGCGATTGTGCAAAGACATTGCCCCATCCGTCATAAATAGTCCCTGAGACCACTTTCCCGATGACCTTTCCTGCTTCATTATACGACAGGTGCTGTTGTTGGATTTGCCGTCCCATTCCATCCAGGTAATGCTGCTGGATGACGGGGTCGAGCCCGACAAATACATAGTAAAGCCCCTGACCATCGACGGTGATCTGTTTATTTTTTTGAGATGTATTCAACTGCAGCTGCTGATGACCCAACAAACGACCATCTCCATATACATATAAATAACCACCCGTTTTGATGATGGCCCAGGTTTCAGGGACGCCAATATTTTGAGCAAAAGGTTGCGCGTTGAACGTGAGGCCTCCAGCAGAATAAGCTAATATGGCCTCATTTAATGAAATTTTAAAAGTGGGGGAATTGCCCTGCGCCAGGTTAAAGGCAATCACATACTCATCCAATGCCGGATGAATTTCCCGATGCACAAACCCTTTCTTTTTATCTCTGGTTAGTAGTTTTCCTGCCCCCTGAAAATGGATGGACAACAAGCCATTGGGATGCTTGGCATGAAAAGCCTCCGAATCACTGGCAGAGAAACTGTGGTGTTCAAAATGATGCACGCGGTTGGCGTCATCCACTGAAATCAAATGACGTTGATGCGT
Source organism: uncultured Phaeodactylibacter sp. (assembly GCA_964432875.1). GTDB lineage: Bacteria > Bacteroidota > Bacteroidia > Chitinophagales > Saprospiraceae > JACJYE01. The sequence continues at coordinate 48,575 of CAYSPJ010000020.1, forward strand.
ATCGTACACGTGCCGAACAGTTAGCCCATTGTTATCGGTTTCACTATCGATCTGATCGTTATCCGTATAAGTAAAGGTATGGGCAATCGAATTCAGTGGCCGCAACATCAAATCATCCACGAGGAGGAATCGGGCAAGTAATTTCAAGCCTTCCTTTCCGACGGCTGGTTGGCGAACAAGTTTTTCCACATATTGCCACTTTTTCTTTCCCCGTATTTTGATACGATCTTTTGTTCCACCATTCTTGATCTTTACCCTGCCATTGAGAAAACATCTTTTTTTCACCCAGCCGGATAACACGTAAAGGCTGTCCTTTTTATATACTTCTGACCTTGGACTGAAATCAGGGAAATCCAATCTGTGGGATATGCCCGCTTTAAAGCTGTTATTTCCAGTATGGGCATCTTTCTCACAAATGCGTTTGGCTTGTTTCTTCGTGAGGGATTCATATTTCTCAAACCCATAATAGAAGGCTTCTTTGTCCTGCAGGTTTACATTGTCCATGTGCACCAACGTATTGCGATGGTATTTATCAAGTGCGATACTACTTTTGGCATTTTTGGCATTTTCCCAGCTTAAGGGTACTCCACTAACGCTGTCCCTTTTAAAAATCCGATGATTTTGTATCCATTTGGAAGAATAGCCTTCGGGTTTACTTTCTTTCGCCTTCCCGATTGCTGTCCGCTGCTGGTGCATTGTCCGGTGATGATTGGACAAAACCTGAAGATTAGATAAGTGGGTATTCAAAGTATCCGAAGACAATGAATCCTGAAATGATTTAAGTGTGACTTGATTGCTAAATAAAGAATCCGGTGTTGTGGCAAATAATTTGGCTATTGAATTCTGGAAATTTTTATGAAGGGAATTGATATTTTCTAACTTTGGAATAACCGCATTGTGCTTTGCTTGTGCACCCACATGATCTTCCTCATGTATAGCTTCCGGACTATCTGTAATTAAATCTTTCCATTCTTCCTTTATTTGTGATTGTTGACTTTCGATATTTCGTATCGACGCTCTAGCCTGTTCAAGCTCCATCTCTTCCTCCTGGATGGTAGCTTTTAAGATGTCTATTCGTTCTAATAATACATATGTCTCGGATTCATGATCCAAAATTTCCTGTTGCTTAGTTTGGATAGCTTGATTGATTAATACAATGTCATCCCGTTGCCTAATTAAAGCATCCCGTTTATCTTCCAGGTCACCAATGGCATCATCAAAAGGAATCAGGCCGAATAAGCAAAACAATCCAGCGAAAGGACCACATCCCAATAAGAATATGGCCTTATCCCTATTTATGTCCTTAATCTCCCTATTTATTTTTTCTATTTCTTTTATCGATTGTTCCGTATTATATCGTTTCAATTCTAATTTTCCCATTTCATTTTCTGCCTGATCAATTTTTGATGAGTACCCGTCAAGCAATTTTTTCTTTGTATTCAATTCATTAATGTTTGCATTGTCTGAGGCTTTGATTTGGGGGACTTTTGCTTTAAGCGTTCCCAATTGATCGTGACTATCCATGGCAGCCTGATGTGCAGCATTGGCAGCAGATTGGGCTTTTGCAAAATTGCCTCTGGCTACTTCAGTCTTATAAAGCCACTTTTCATACGCTTCGATTGCGGTATCCTGATCGGCGACATCCTTGGCTGCAACCAATATATAATCTTTCGGAACCCAATGATCTACTTCCTGTATGGCGTTCAGTTCGTCCGATAGCTTCGCCAAATACGTAGCTTGAGGCAGGAATTGAATGCTATCGTAGGCAATAACATTTGCCCCAGTTTTGATAACGGGGCCATCTCCTCGCTGATAATACGTGGTCGTTTGCTGGATTTCGGTCAACCGGTTTAGTGGGATCAGTTCCCCAACAAGCTCATAGGCATACGTAAATTGAGATATATTCTTCTCCACCAGGCCGTCAGGGGTAACTGCGAAGTGGGTCGTATTGCGCAGCTTTACAGAGAAAGGGCTATACTCGTATTCAACTTTTTCCACAACCCCATCCCGGATACTGGCCAGTCGCTTTGGCTTAACAACATAGATATTCGTCACACCCAGCAAAGTATCTTCAGCAGGGTGATAGAAATCGCTTTCCCATATTTTATAGTTGGTAACTTGTTGGTCCATCAAAGAACCCCGGCCATCAAAAGTAGCCGTTAACCAGGGACGGGCAAAAAGTTGCTTGACCGGTAATTTTCTAAAATCAATACTGTCCGTGAAATATTTACCCTCAAATTCGACCAAAGCATCCATCAAAAGAATCTGCACATTTTCAGGAAAACCCAAAGCTCCGTTTTGTGTATAATAGTTGTGCCTGTTGTAAAAGAAATGCTCCGTATATCCAGCAGTAGCAACGGCGGGTATCTTGTCTTGATTCAGATCGGAGATAGGCATTGGAGAGGTCACATCAGTCACCTTCCCATATATGGCACTGCCGGATGAGGCATCATATTGACCGCTCTGATACAGGTAATTGTGGGCATAGGTATTATAGCCATCATTCACTTCGACACATCTTACCACATAATCGGATAATGGGCCAGTGACGCCATTCTGAATGACCCGGTGCAAACGAACCCTGGTGGCATCTTTATAGGGAGGATGCATTTTCCTCTTCTTTGCATTCTCCTCAATCAATGGCAGATATAGTTTCCTTTGCGGATTGGTTAGTACAAATCCCGGCTTATCTGGATCGAGCAGGCCATAACTGACAAATGCACCATCACCTGCTACCTGACTTATGGAGTCCTCATGTACCACCATGTTATTCTCATTCAGGCGTATTTTTTTATATAGCGTTCCATTTTTCAATAAAACGACTTCATTGGTAATTTTTCCATTGTTATTAAGCGTAAAAGGATAGTAACCTCGGCATAGTTTGTTGCTGGTTCCGATTAACGTGGCATCTTTATCATCAAAAGCATACTGGGAAATTTCGGTCCAGGACTCATCTGCATTTCTTGTAAACAACTTGCCATTTATGGTGATGTAGTTGTCCATTACTGAGGTACCATAAGGGCTTGGAGCCATCAACGACTCTATCAGGTCCATGGTAATTGATTGCAGGTAAAAGACAGGGTTCTTAAACTGCCCAAACACCTGATCTACCGCCTGTTGGCCCATTTTTGCGGCACTCATCGCTTCTTCCTCTGTTGCCATTTCTTCTCCAAATCCAGGTATTTCAGCCGTTACGATCTGGATGAGCAAATTGATCGCATCTACCGTTACCTTGACAATTTCATCAAGCTCTTCGCTTGTCGGAATTTCCTCCTTGGAAATATTATCAATGAGCGACCAGTTAAAGCTATCATCCTGAGTTATAGCAGAAAGAGCGGGCAATAAGGTATTTGATGCATAGTTTTTTATGGCGTTTGTGTCCCCTGCTTCCTTTAACCTTATCATCTCTAGGAGCGCATCATTGAATGTTTTAAGGTGCTCCAGATTATTGTTTGACGCATTTTGATTGGGGTCAAATTGGTAAAATTGGGGCGTCTTGGACAATGCATCTGCGTTGGTATTGAGCGTAGATGATAGATCTTGTCCAAATGCGGTGGCGTAATATTCTGATTGGAATTTCTTGGTTTGAAAGCGATTTCCATTATAGCGAAAAGCATAATTTTCCCCGTCGTCCGGAAAAAGATTATCATTCCCTATGAGTAAGCTGTGTGCTCTTCCTACTTTATTAATAACATCCCCATTGACCTGGATACCGATATCGGATTGTGCTCTTCCCATATGCAAAAATTCCAGCTGGAGGTTTTGGAAATTCTCATCCCAGGTAAGTCCATAGGTAGCGTTCATTTTTCTTGGATCGGCCACAAAATTCTCAATAAATTCTCCTGCGACCGGAATGTCCTCAACGGTGGGCAATTCATTGCTCAAATGGCTATAGGTTTGAATGGCGGCAAAAGACTCACCTGGCTGTATAACGATTGCGCCATTGGCTCCAAACAATAAATCCATCATCCCTTTGGCCAATCCTTCAAGTTGCAGACTAACCTGGACGGGTTCATGATTGGCGTGCCACTCCAGGTTTTCGTCATGATAGATCGTCCAGGCCTTTAGTGCGCCACTGTAGCCTTGCTCTTTCATGGTTGCGACAATTAAGTTGTTTCGACAACCGATGGCAGCAATATGGTCGGCATGGCTGCTTACGGACGCATTGAAAGCAGCGATGGAATCTTGTGTACTTAGACCAGATGAATTTTGTTCCTGACCGGTGCGGAGCGTGAAAAAGCTAGTATTCCAGTCCATTCCATCCCAGGTGTAGATCCAAACCATGTCGAGCACCTGATCCAGCATCGCAATAAAATTTTCACCGGACTGTATCTGAAAATAATGGGAAGCAAGTCTTATTTTGAAAGTCGAGGTTATCCATTTCCCTTCAACGGTTGGATCTTTCTGATATATTAGAAGAAAGCTATCCCTATCGGAACATAAGGCAAAAAAATCTTTTTGGGTGGTAATATGATATTCTTGCCTCGGGAGCGTGTCACTCTTAGCAAGCATTGTAGCATACAATTGTTTTTGGTAATCTAGGTAGCAGAAATCGCTGACATTGCCATCACATGCTACATCTATTAACTCTTGGGCCCCTTTCTCAATACCTGCGAAAATATCTTCACCCACATCTTTCAAAACGTTAAAGGGCATTTCCAGATAAGTTACAACAGCTCCTCCCACATCTCCTTTGCTGAGATCTTTGCCAATGGTTACATATCCCTGAACTTCGTCACTCAGGGCATCGCTAAATGCATTCATCAAACCGCCTAAGGCTGGAACGGCTTTATTTACCTCGCCAAAAAATTCATTTTTCAATTTATTTATGGTAGAAGGATCTATTGCATCCAGTGCTTTATAGTTATCGTAGTACACTCCTGGAAGGGCTTCATCCACCTGCTTTTCCCAATGGTCTCCCAGCCATTCATAAACCTGCAAATGTGTCCAGTAACAATCCAGGGCTATAGGATTATATATGGCAACAACATAGGTGCCGGCGAAAATAAGCTCGGGAGCATACCAGCAAGTGACCATATCTTCACCAATATGGCTGCTGTAATAGGGGAAAGGGTCTGGAAAAACAAGGTCAATATCTCTTTGGGAACTATCCATTACTTGTTCATCATATTTAAATTGGTAAACCACTCCCTCCTGCAACCTGACACTTTTTAAGGCTCCATACAAGGCTCCTTTTTCAGTGTTATATAAGGTGGTTGAATCAGCAGTTGAATATACCTGCAGGCCATCTTCGGAACTCAGGCCGTAGTAATCAAAAACAGAAGGAGGTTCAGCGATTCTTCCTGAGAGGTTCTTGTAGTAAATATGGGTGAGCACCCGTTTTTTATATGTTGGATTTCCTTCATTTAAAAACGTATAACTCAATTCAATGACATCTTTGAGCTCCCCGTAAAAATTGAACAGACTGAGTTTGCTCAGGTATTTTGTTTCAAAGCGTTCCTGATATGCATCCCGATCATTACCCGGTTCACCTATCTTTTTTTGATGCGGATCTACATACTCATCAAAATCTTTTGATGCATAGCTCAGTACAATTCGTTCACCCTCATAACCCGTAACCGTATCCAGATAAGAAGCCTTGGTAAAATACAAGCCGTTATCCCCCACCTGCTCCTGGGATTGGTCATAATGGAATTTCACCTGTTGCCCGTAAATATTTTCTTCAATGGCCACATTCCAGGCAGAGGCTAAACGCTTTTGACCATCCACTACCGAGCTGCTACCAATCCAATTGCCCCAATGGATAAGGTATTCAGTACTATTAGAAATGTGCCCTCCGTTTAATCCCCCATCTCCATACACATACTTGGTTCCGTCATCTTGCAAAACTTCCCACTGATCATTGGAGATATGATATTTTAAGACCCAATCGGGATGGGACTCTATTCTATAGGTCTTAACTTCATTTTCATTGCCTATGTACAAGAGCTCATAAATCCCCCCATTCATATTCAAATAATAGGTGTCATCCAGCACATTGCCCGTTCCTTTATTATCACGGGCAATTCTGTTCCTGCTCATGGACCAACCTAAACCTACAATTCCTGTAGGAGCATCCAGGTTACGAGTTGCGGCCTTTCGTTCCACGCCTTCACTGCTGTATTGAATACTTGCTTCAAAGTTCTTTACGGCCAATAAGGTCTGATGTTTGACGATATTACCGGAAGCATAATCTATATCCTGAAAGGGTGGAGCGCCCTGAGCCTGAAGACTGGTCTGGATAAGAATACTCCATGAATATAAAAATAAGATCCATAAAATGGCTGAAACAGGATTCTTTAATTTCAGGCTGTAGCAATACATGGCTTCAATTTTTTTGTACAGGAAACAGACATGAAGGCGGAGTGTCTGCCGGGTCAATTAGAAATCAACACCCACAAAGATACCGCCCCCTCCCCCTACCCACCCGCACACGTTTCCCAAAAAACTAGACTGGATTC
>CAYSPJ010000021.1:0-10741 GCA_964432875.1 uncultured Phaeodactylibacter sp.
ATGCGGGGCAAAGATAAGAAGTTTGCGGCTATTTATCTAGCTCTGGGGGGCGGGCTTCGGGCGGCGGGTTTTGGGTTTCAAATCTCTCCCTCAAACACTTGGTACCGCTTGATTACCCGTCCTCCCAAGGCCGCCATCATCTTTTTCATCGGCCCATTGGTATCCATCACGTAGCAGGCCTCGCCCCAGGTGATGCCATGGCGGCGTGCGTGGCCGGCAATGCGGGCGTAGAGCAGCCAGTCAATGCCCAAGCGGCGGAATTGGGGCAGCACGCCGAGTATCATGATGCGGACGCCATTGATGCGGCGCTTGGCCGCGAGCAGGTGCCACCAGCCCCAGGGCAACAGGCGACCGCGGGGCATCTTGATGAAGGCCTGGTTGTAGTCGGGTACCGCCAGGGCATAAGCGATGAGGCGGCCCTCGCGCTCGGCTAACCACACATTTTCTGCGCTGACCAATTGCCGCAAATCGGCAGCCATGTGGCGGAATTCGGCTTCGTTGAGCGGAAGGAAGCCCCAGCCGCTAATATTCGCCGCATTATAGGTCTCGCGCAAGGCAGCGATATCAGCATCGTAACGCTTGAAATCAATGGGGCGCACCCGGATGCCCCGCTGCTGGAGGCGGGCTTCCAGCGCTGCTGCTTTGGCATACAGATCAGCGGGCAGGGCAGCATGCTCGCAGTAGTACGAGTAAAGGTCTTGCCAAGGCTTCAATCCATAGCCTTCGAGCAGGCGGGCGTAATAGGGGAAATTGTAGGGCATGAGTACCACCGGAGGGCATTCAAAGCCTTCGGCCAGGATGCCCACTGCGTCGTTGGTGGTGAAATTTTCCGGGCCCGCGATGCGGCTAAGCCCCCGCATGCGCAGCCAAGCGGCGGCGGCATCGAGTAGCGCTTTGGCCACGGCGACATCGTTTACCGCATCAAAGAAGCCGAAAAAGCCGGTGCCGTCCTGATAGACATCCAGATGGGCGCGGTTGTGGATGGCGGCGATGCGGCCCAACGTTTGCCCCTCGCTGCCGAGCGCCAGGAAATAGGCGGCTTCGGAATGCTGGAAAAAAGGGTTACGTCGCTGGCTCAACAGCTTGCGCATCAGGAAGTTGGGCTGGGGCACATAGCAGTGGTCGCCGGCGTAAAGCTGGTGCGGAAAGGCGATGAAACGCTCAATATCAGCTTTGGAAGCAACCTGGATGATCATAGCAGCAACTTATAGGGATGGAATCCCTCACTCAGCAATAGCTTGGGCAGGGATTCCATCCCTCGATCAGCAATAACCTGGGCAGGGATTCCATCCCTGCGCCACCGGCTCACAACACATTCGGCGCATCGCCCCGGCGAATGAAGCGAAGGTAGTTCAAGTTTACGAAAAAAGCAAAGAGGAAGAGGGCGGGGTTTTTCCAAAAGCGCCGGTGCCAGAGCGTGCGCCGCAGGATATTGGGCAGGGAATAAACCTTTTGGTACAGCTCCCAGTACAGCTCGGTGAGCTTTTCAGGGCTGATCTTTGCCGGGGTATGCACCGCATCGGTAGCGGTGTAGCGGCTGTAGTCCTCGTGCAGGAGGCGGCCTTTTGCTTTGTACGACTCATAGAGGTCGGAGCCCGGCATGGGGGTCATGACGTAAAATTTCGGGATGGGGATTTTGTTGCGCACCACAAAATCGGCCGTAGCGCGGATGCTCTCCTCGGTATCGCCATCGGTACCCACGATCATCTCGGTGGCGGGCAGTATACCTGCATCGAGCACGCGGCGCAACATCTCCTCGTTCTCGTCGGCGCGACACCAGGATTTGCCCACTGCATCGAGGCTTTCCTGGCTGATGCTTTCGACGCCGATGCTGAGGATGCGGCAGCCGCTTTGGGCCGCCAGCTTCAGCAATTCCGGTTTTTTCGCCAACCGGATGGAACACTGCGTGGCCCAGATCATGCGCATGGGCTTCACGGCGCGGCAGAGCTCGCCAAAGAAACGCGGGTTGCCGATGAGGTTGTCGTCAATAAGAAAGAAGCTGCGGTAGCCCAGCGCTTTGACCCGCCGGATGTCGCGCAGCACTTCTTCCACTGGGCGGGTGAGGTATTTCTGCCGGTACAGGCAGTAAATGGAGCAGTAGCTACAAGCGTGGGGGCAGCCCCGGCCGGCCTGCACGGGCAGCATGAAAGCGATTTTCTTGCTGGTCAGCAACTCGTAGCGCGGCAGTGGCAGCTGAGCCAGGTCCTCTTGCTGGATGGGGTATTGGTAGCGCCGTTGCAGATGCCCCTGCTCGAAATCGCGCAGCATCAAGGGGTAGGCGATTTCTGCATCGCCGATGACGACGCTGTCGCAGGTCGGCGCGACGTAATCGGGGATCATCGAAGGCATGTAACCGCCGAAGACGACCGTTTTGCCGCGGCGTTTGAACTCCCGCGCGATGTCCATGCCGCGCAGTACCGCCTGCCCCATCGCGCCGATGCCGATGAGGTCGGCATCGGTGTCGAAAGGCACCTCTTCGATGACCTCCAGGCACAGCTCCACCTCCCAGTGAGGCGGCGTGAGCGCGGCCAGATGGGGAAAGGCCAGCCCGGGCAGGAAAAGGCGGCGCTGCTTGACTAGTCCGCTGCCATCTTCGCGGTACTGGGTCGGCTGGATGAAGAGGATTTTGGGCATGATGCGATGCGTTGTAGGTACTGCTGGCGCACGCGGTAAATCCCTCGCGCCAGTTTCCACTGGATGAACAAAGGATAGCGCCGGGCGTGGCTGAGCAGGTTTTTGCGGTTGAAGACGATGCGCTCATACAGGCGCAGGATGTTCTCGTAATAGCGCTCTATGCTCATGCGCGTGGGGCGGATGGCCACGTGCGCCAAGTCCCAGCGGGCAAAATCCTCGCGGCTGATTGCCAGCTCTTCATCCGCTACCTCGATACCGGTGCCTTTGAGCGGTGTCAAAGGCTGCAGGTTGACGAATTTGATGCCCAGGCTGAGCAGCTCGTCGCCTGCGCGCTGGAAGTCCTCTTCCGACCAGCCGGGCGAAGTGATGACGGCAGCGTAGCAGTCCACCTCGTTTTCGTTGAGCACTGCCAGAGCGCGACGGTTGATGTCGCGGGTAGTACATTTTTCAAACGAAGCCAGCTCCTGGTCGTTGAAAGACTCGATGCCTACAATGACCGTGCGCAAGCCGACCGATTTCAGCTCCCGGATGATGTCGGGATACTTGACGATGAAATCGGCCCGTCCATAGACGAGGTATTTTTTCTCGATTTTTTCCTCTCGCAGGCGGCGGATGAACTCGCGCAGCCGCGTGGGCGAGAGCAGGAAGTCATCGTCCACGATATAGACTTCCTTTTCGCGGATGGTTTTCAGCTCGGCGATCACGTCCTCCAGCGGCCGGGCAAAGTAATGGCCATCGGTGATTTGCCGGCAGAAGCAGAAATTGCAGTGGTAAGGGCAGCCGAAGGAGGTCTTTATCAGCGCCACCCGGTGGTGGAAGACGTAGAAGTACTGGCGGCGATAGCGCTGGGTGAGTTCGCGCCGGGGCAGGGGGAAATAAAAGTCGAAGGGGGGCAACTCGGCCGGCTTCAGAGGCTCTCCTGTTCGCAGGATGCCTGCTGGCAGCGGCGTGTGGAAGCGCAGATGGGCCAGTAGTTCCGGGAACACCCGGGTCGCGTTGCGCACGACGCGGAAGTCAATGGCCGGGTCGTCGGCGTCTTCCGGGAATTTCTCCACGTGCACCCCGCCGGCTACAGTGCGTACGCCCGGCACCAAGTCCTTGGCTAATCGGCAATACGCCTTCATCGTCGGGAGGTGGGTGATGTAGCCCGTGGTGCAAAACAGCTCGGGCTGAAATTCGCGGATGATTTGCGCCAGCGGCCTTTTCTCCAGGATCATATCGGCGATCATCACCTGGTCATTAGGGGTGGTCAGCGCGGCCATCACCTCCAGTTCCAGAGGCTCCACTACCATGAGGTGTTGCAGCCCGATGGTATCCGGCGCAGGCTGCGGGCGGGCAAAGAGGATTCTCATAGGCGCAGGTTGTTAGCAGCCGGCTGGAGCGCGGCACCGCGCAGCGCGCGGATATCCGGCAGCGGCCTACGGTACTCTATCCAGCGGCGTAGTTGTTGAATGAGGAACATCGCGGCACGGTTGCGGTGGTAGAGGAAAAGCCGCTTGGGCACGAGCTGTCCGCCGGCTTTCATTTTAGGCACCTCGGCCGTCTGGCCCAACTCTACGCTCCGGAAGCCCCCGTGAAAAGCTTCGCGGATGATGCCGTAGAGGTTGTTGAAGTAAAACTGATAAGGCTGGAGTAGCCGGTAATCGTGGCCGCCGAAAAAGAAGTAAAGCGTCCCGCCATCGCGGGCGCAGATATGCCAGCCGAGCATCTGCCCGTCGCCGTAGTAGGTGGTCAGGTAAAAGTCGTCGGGCAGGTTTTGAAAAAAGGGGGAGCTCAGCGTCTCCAGCTTGCTGTCCGTGCGGCGCATGATCTGGAGGTAGAGCTGATGATGCTCAGGCGTAAATGCCGTGCAGGGCGTTTCAATGGCCTGCACCCCCTCAAAGCACTCCAGGGCCTGTCGCAAGCGGCGGCGGTAAGGCGCGCGCAGAGCTTGCTGGTAACCTTCCCACCCGTCGCCGGGCAGCTCCGCCGCCACGGAGGGCAGCATCCGCAAGTTGATGCCGGGTGCCGTATCAATTTCCGGATCGAGGTTCAGCCCCAGGATCAGCCCGTGTTCCTGCTGTAAAATATGCCTGATCAGTGCCTCTGCGACCTCCCTGTGCCGGGCCAGCAAGCCCGGCGCCGCCACCGAGGCCGGCAGCCCGATGACCGTCATGCGCAAGGGGCTGGGGATCTGGCTGAAGGTGAACAAATCGATGGCGAGGGTATAGACGCAGGCACCAGCAACCAGAGCGCCGCCTTCCCATAACAGGTAATAGCGCTGACGACAGGGGTTGTAGCGATCGGCATGACCCAAAAATACCCGCCCTTGGAAGATGCAATCTGCCAAATCATCCCATTCCGGCGGCAGGCTGGCCGCCGACGGGCATTTCTCGAAGCGGGTGGTTGGCTTCATCATAATCAAGCAAATTTATGTATTACCGACAGCTCGTGTCATGATATAGATCATTGCGGCGTTTGATATTGGTCACTACCTCCGCTTTGCCAAATCCCTTGATTTACAACGATGATTGTAACCCACCGCGGATTGGGCATCGGGGGCTTTTCGACGGGCTTCTTGCGCAATTCAGTGGCCTTTACTGAACGCGAGGCCCCATTCTCCAGCGCTCGATGTACCCCGGGGGCAAGCTGCGCGCGTGGCTCTACGGCAGCCAGGCCCGGTTCCGCCGCGGTATGGCAGATTTCGACCGCTACATCTACGAGTGCATCTTTTCGCGAATGGGAACGCTGATTTTCGCTAAATCGGTTTGCGGGGATTCGCGTCCCCCTGCTTCGCGTTCCAAAACTTTCGCGTAAATTTGTGTTCCAAAACCAGTAGCCCATGCCGATGAAAATGCCGCGCCAGATGCTCAATCTGCTTTTTAAAGCAGCCGTGGCGGGGCTATTGCTCTGGGCTATCTATCGGCAGGTCTTTGGGCGCAGCGATGCGGCGGAGCTGTGGGCAGCCTGGCAGCAGCAGTTGCAGGGCGGGCAGTGGCCCTGGCTGGCTTTGGCTATCGCCCTTATGCCGCTCAATTGGGCCTTGGAGGCTGCCAAGTGGCGTTATTTATTGACGCCATCCTGCCACTTGCCTTTTAGGCAGGCGCTGCGAGCAGTGTTTTGTGGGCTGGCGCTCTCTCTCTTTACGCCCCAGCGTATCGGCGAGTACGTGGGGCGGGTACTGGGGGTGCCGGCCCGGCACAACTGGGCGGCGGTACTGGCCATGGCGGTAGGCAATTTTGCCCAGTTGTTGGTGTTGCTCAGCTTTGGGCTGGCAGGGGCTTCGCTATTGCTGGGAGAATATCTAGGCAATCTGGCTGCATGGAGCGCCGTAGCAGTGGTCTTGCTGTTGGTTTTGCACCTGCTATTTTTCAACCTCAGCCGTTTGCCCGCTTTGTTGCGCAAGCTCCCTTTGCCGCGCCGCGCTTGGCGGCTGATCCTGATGTTGCGAGAGTATCAGGCAGGACAGTTGTCCCGAGCCTGGGGTTGGTCGGCGGCGCGTTATGCTACTTACAGCCTGCAGTATTACGCTCTGGCAGTGTTTTTTGGTATCGCTGCGCCGCCCCTGCTGGCCTTTGCCGCCATTGCCAGCGTATTCCTGATCCAGACGAGCGTGCCGTTGCCGCCGTTGATGGGGCTCTTGGCTCGGGGCGAAGCAGCGCTACTGATTTGGGGGCGCTTCAGCGAGCAACCCTTGGGCATCCTGGCGGCAACTTATGGCTTGTTTATACTAAACCTTTGCCTGCCCGCGTTACTTGGGCTGGGTTTCATCGTCAAAACAAATATCTTAAAATCATTGGGTTATGAAAATGATTTATTTCAGAATCAGCCTTTTAGGCGCTTTTTTGACCTTGCTTATGGCATTCGCACCAGCCGAAAGAGGTGATTGGACAACGGCAAATTTAACGCCGGAGCAGATTTCAATCAACCCATGCTCTATGTCTAATAGTGCTTTTCAGCACGGGGAAACCATGGTTTATAAATTGTACTACAACTGGAACTTCGTTTGGCTTGCTGCCGGCGAAGTCACCTTCCGGGTAAAAGAGACTAAAGACCAATATCATTTCTCGGTGCATGGTGCCACCTACAAATCTTATGAGTGGTTCTACAAAGTGAACGACCGCTATGATACCTATGTGGATAAAAAGACCTTGCTGCCGGTGCTGTCGATCCGCGATGTACAGGAGGGTAAGTACCGCCTTTATGATAAAGTCACCTTTGATCAGCAGGGGAAAAAAGCTTTCTCCTTGCGGGGCAAGACCAAGGACGTGGCACAGCTGACGGAATACCCCATCGACAACTGCATGCATGATATCCTATCTATTATCTATTACACCCGCAATATCGATTTTGCCAACCTGTCAAACGGGGGCGCATTCCCTATCAAGATTTTTATGGATAAAGAGACCTGGCCGCTGAAAGTCAGCTACTTGGGTAAGGAAAAAGATAAGAGGATCAAGGGTTTTGGCAAAATGAATACCATCAAATTCAGTCCGGATGTCATTTCCGGTTATGTGTTTGGAGAAGGTGCCAAAATGACCGTCTGGGCTTCTGACGACCAAAACAAGATACCCTTGCTCATCGAGTCTCCAGTTTCAGTAGGCTCGGTCAAAGCGGTACTCAAAGAGTACAAAGGCCTTCGCTATCCATTCAACCCCGCACCGGAAAATGATTAGAAGAACCTTATCGATTATCACCCTGATCGTTGTCTTTGCCTTAGGAGCCTGGCTGGCCAGCCTGCTGTATCGGCAGCAGGCCGAGCAGGAGTCTCGCTCGCAATCGGTGGTGTTGCTAGAGCAAGTCAACAAGGTCTGTAAGCTGGTCACGGTAGAAGGTGTTTTCAGCGAGCTGTACGACGAGACCAATATCAAGAAATTTACGTTCTACCTGCCGCTGCCTAGTACCTGGAGCTTTTCCAAGCAAGCCATCCTGCACGTACGAGGGAAGGTGTTGGTCGGCTATGACATGGAGAACGTCAAAATCAGAGCCGATAGCACCGAGCGATTGCTGGTAATCAGCAACTTGCCGGAGCCGCAGATTTTGGCAGTGGATCATCAAGTGGAATACAAAAACCTGGATGCCAGTTTCTTCAACAGCTTCACCCCCGAAGATTACACCCGCCTGAACAAGAATGCCAAGGACGTGCTCAGCCGCAAGGCTAAAGAAAGCGGCTTGCTGCAAGAAGCCCAGGCGCAGGGCAACCAGATGCTGGAGGTCATCCGCTACATGGCTGCTTCAGTAGGCTGGACCGCAGTGGTGGAACGCGGCGGCTTGCAGGTGCCTCTGGATACGCTGTTGAAGAATTAGTAGCCAGGGCTTCCGTCCATCCTCGTGAACAATCCTAAGGGCTAAGCCTTGCCCTCTAATGCATCCAGCAACTAAACGCGACCATGCCATGAGCCATTTTGACATCAATCCCGAAATCCGCCGGGCGGCTACCTTGCCGGCCGACTTTTACCGCAGCCCGGAGCTGTTTGAGCAGGCCAAGGAGCGGATCTTCGCCCGCAGCTGGCAGTGGGTAGCGGAGGCGGCGGCGCTGCCCGAATCCGGCAGTGTCTTTCCCTTCAGCCTGCTGCCCGGCGTGCTGGACGAGCCGCTGCTGCTGACAAAGGATGCAGCGGGCCAGGCGCGCTGCTTGTCCAACGTCTGTACCCACCGCGGGAAGATTATAGTGGAGCAGCCGGGGCGCCTGCGTCAACTCACTTGTGGCTACCACGGCCGTTGCTTTGGTTTGGATGGGGCCTTCCGGCGTATGCCGGAATTCCAGGGGGCCGAAAACTTCCCCTCGCCCTCCGACAATTTAGCGCAAATCCCACTGGAAGAATGGTTGGGCCTTTTTTTCGTGGCGCTAGAGCCCGCCATTAGTTTTGCGGAAGCCACTGCCCCCCTGCGCGAGCGCATCGCCTGGATGCCGCTCCAAGAACTGGAGTTGGTGGAAGAAGCCAGCATCGACTACCCGGTCAATGCCCATTGGGCGCTGTACTGCGATAATTACTTGGAGGGTTTCCACGTGCCTTTCGTACACCCGGGGCTGAATGCTGCCCTGGACTTTGGCAACTATGCCTACGAACTCTTCCCCTACTGCAATCTGCAAGTCGGTATCGCCAAAGAGGGCGAGCCATGTTTTGATATCCCTCCGGGCTTTGCCGATCATGGCCGCCGGGTCTATGCTTACTATTTCTGGCTCTTCCCCAACCTCATGTTCAACTTCTATCCCTGGGGCCTCTCCCTCAATGTGGTAGAACCGCTGGGGCTAAATCAAACCCGGGTGCGCTTCCGCAGTTATGCCTTCCGCGGCCAGGCCCAGCAGCGCATCCTCAACCGCATCGACCAAACTGAATTGGAAGATGAGGCGGTGGTCGAAAGCGTGCAAATGGGCATCCGCTCGCGCTTCTATCGCCAGGGCCGCTTTTCTCCAGCTATGGAGCAGTGCGTGCATCACTTCCACCGGTTGGTAGCCGCATTTATGGGGGGCTAAGAGCTTGTTCAGGTTTTATCCTTCGCGCCCAAATAGCCACTTTTTCGCTGATGCTGCGTTGCCGAAACGGGCTTCGTATTGAAGTGCTTCAAAAAGGTTTGCTAAAAAATGTCTTGATCCCATTTCCGGTATTCATAATAGCGCGCCTTGGGCTCCCCAGTCCAACCGTTGATGCCGTTTTTGGGCAGTAAAACCAGATGGATGTACAATACGGGGATGAACAGCAATCCAAAAACCAGCAGTGCGGTTGTCCGGCCGAAAGCAGCGGATAGGCCGATGACCAGGAAGAGCGACAGCACGTACTTTAGGAGTTTCCGCAGCCGCGGCGTCCTTTCTTCGAAATGCCCCAGGCAGATATGCCCCAGGGCGATGACCATGCTGACGATGGCCACTTCAAACCAAAGCGTATCAGTTGACCACATGTTGGATGTTTTGGGGTTAGACACCAAATCTACCTGGGAGGTTGCGCGAAAATCAAGGTATCTTACTTAATAGCGGCATAGCAAGGCCAAGTCTTTATTCAATATACAAATAATCATAATGCACCAATGCTCTCTTGCCCTGTTGGCCGAGGTACTGGCGAGCGGTATCGGAGCCGTACTGCGCCAGGCCCAGGCCGATGGGGTGCCCCTCCTGCCCGAGGATGCGGACGAGGTCACCCTTTTGGAATTCCCCTTCGATGCGGGTGATGCCCACGGGGAGCAGGCTGCTGGCCTTGTCGGGCGCACAAAGAGCCAGGGCGGCGCCAGCGTTGATATAAACAGCAGCCTTACTCTCGCGCTCGTCGCTGTAGGCCAGGCGCTTTTTGAGGCTGGATGCCTTGCTGGGGGCGGGGCGGAAGCGGGTGCCGACAAACTGGCCGGCGAGGATATCGAGCAGGATATTGGGGCGCCGGCCGTTGGCGATGATGGTGGCAATGCCCATCTTGGCCGCTTTTTGAGCGATGCGGAATTTGGTGTGCATCCCCCCTCGCCCAAAGGAGGAGGTAGAGGGTGCAATAGCGGCCAGCCACTGCCGGTCGTCGGCCTCGATTTCAGGGATGACCTCGCTGCCGGGCTGCCCCGGCGGGCCGCTCAGCAGGCCATCTACGCTGCTGAGGATAATCAGGGCTTGGGCGTTGGCCATCGAGGCTACTAGCCCCGCCAGCTCGTCGTTGTCGGTAAACATCAGCTCACTGATAGAGACCACATCGTTTTCGTTGACCACGGGCACCACCTTGTCGCGCAGCAGGGCCTGGAAGCAATTCTTCATATTGGTATAGTGCGCCACGCCTTGGAAATCGGCTTTGGTGGCCAATACCTGGGCGCAAAACAGGCCGTGGTTGGCGAAAAGCTGCCGATAGATCTCCATCAACCGCACTTGCCCGATGGCCGAGAGCACTTGTCGGCGCACTACTTTGCTGCTGCTTTCCGGCAACCGGAATAAGCTGCGCCCTGCCCCAACCGCCCCGGAAGAGACCAGGATGACTTCCGTCCCCTGAGTTTTGATGGCGGCAATCTGATCCACCAAATGGCTGATGCTGGTGATATCAAGTAGGCCATCTTCGCGCGCCAGCACGTTGGTGCCTACTTTGATGACGATTTTTTGGTAGGTGAGCATATCGTTTTTTGTGGTTGGTCTGTTTTGTTGGAGGCGATTCGTGAATCGTCT
>CAYSPJ010000021.1:10841-53902 GCA_964432875.1 uncultured Phaeodactylibacter sp.
GCATATCGTTTTTTGTGGTTGGTCTGTTTTGTTGGAGGCGATTCGTGAATCGTCTGTGCGGTGTCAGGGGAGGCGATTCGTGAATCGTCTGTACGGTGTCAGGGGAGGCGATTCGTGAATCGTCTGTACGGTGTCGGGGGAGACGATTCGTGAATCGTCTCTACATTGCCAATTGGCAATTGCCAATTGGCTACGGCGCGCCCCGCTCCCGAAACGTCACCATCAGCCCATCCGTCCTGGCACCGGGGTAGGTGCCGTGGATGAGGTCGTAGGTGAGGATGGGATTGATGCTCACCAGATCGTAGCCCTTGCCGTGGTATTCCTCCAGCAGCGCCTCTAGCTCTTTGGCCAGCGTCCAGACATCCAGTGGGCTGCTGGATTGGTACCATTTCTTTTTTTCCTGTGCGGCGTAGATGTATTCGACTTTGTAGGTGTACATGTTGTTTATCGCTTTAGTGGTATGGAGACACTAAGAATTGTAAGCTGAGCGGTTGAACAAAATCAAAGTCTAGCCCCTTCTATATTAAAAGGGTTTGGCAAAAATAAGCAAAAATCGTACCTTTGTTGACCTTTTGAAAAAGAGGCGCAACCCCGATAGCTGGCGCAAAGGCGCCCGCGTTAACGAACGCCAAATCCAATACATCAACATCATAAAAAAATTCAACCTATGCCATTCGATCTCGATATGATCAAGGCGGTTTACCAAGCCTTGCCAGAAAGAGTAAGCGAAGCCCGCAAGATGCTTGGCCGGCCGCTCACCCTCACCGAAAAAATCCTCTACGCGCACCTCCACCCCGAATCTCCGCTACAAAATTACCACCGCGGCAAAGACTACGTCTTTTTCGCCCCCGACCGGGTGGCGATGCAGGACGCCACCGCGCAGATGGCGCTGCTACAATTTATGACCGCTGGCCGCGACAAGGTGGCTGTGCCCTCTACCGTACACTGCGACCACCTCATCCTGGCTGAAACTGGTGCCGCTGCGGACTTGGCCAAGTCCAATCAAGTGAACGAAGAGGTCTTCGACTTCCTGGCTTCGATTTCCAATAAGTACGGCATCGGCTTTTGGAAGCCGGGCGCGGGCATCATCCACCAGATCGTGCTGGAGAACTACGCCTTCCCCGGCGGCATGATGATCGGCACCGACTCGCACACGCCCAACGCCGGCGGCTTGGGCATGGTCGCCATCGGCGTCGGCGGCGCTGATGCCGTGGACGTGATGGCCGGCATGGCCTGGGAGCTGAAAATGCCCAAGCTCATCGGTGTGAAGCTGATCGGTAAGATGGGCGGCTGGACTTCGGCTAAGGACGTCATCCTCAAAGTGGCTGGCATCCTGACGGTGAAAGGCGGCACTGGCGCAATTGTGGAGTACTTTGGCCCTGGCGCCGAATCGCTCTCCTGCACCGGCAAAGGCACCATTTGCAACATGGGCGCGGAAATCGGCGCGACCACCTCGACCTTCGGTTACGACGAGGCCATGAGCCGCTACCTGCGCGCAACGGAAAGGGCTGAGGTAGCCATATTGGCCGACGCGGTGAAACAAGACCTCACTGGCGATGCCGAATGCTATGCCAATCCGGAAAAATATTTCGACCAGGTCATTGAAATTGACCTCAGCACGCTGGAGCCGCATATCAACGGCCCCTATACGCCAGACCTCGCTTGGCCCATTTCCAAGTTTGCCCAAGCCGTGCGCGATAACGGCTACCCACAGAAACTGGAGGTCGGCTTGATCGGCTCTTGTACCAACTCTTCGTATGAAGACCTCGACCGGGCAGCCTCATTGGCGCGGCAGGCAGTGACCAAGAAGCTCAAGACTAAGTCGGAATTCACCGTCACCCCCGGCTCGGAGCTAATCCGCTACACGGTGGCCCGCGATGGGCAGCTGCAGGCCTTCGAAGACATCGGTGGGGTGGTACTGGCCAATGCTTGCGGCCCCTGCATCGGTCAATGGGCCCGCCACACTGACGACCCCAACCGCGCTAATTCCATCATCACTTCCTTCAACCGCAACTTTTCCAAGCGCAACGACGGCAACCCCCAAACCCGCTCCTTCGTGGCCTCGCCGGAAATCGTCACCGCCATGGCTATCGCCGGCGATCTGACTTTCAACCCGCTGACTGATACCTTGATCAACGAAGAGGGCATAGCCGTAAAACTGGATCCGCCTAGCGGTGTGGAGCTGCCGGCTAAAGGCTTTGATGTTGAAGATGCTGGCTATGTCGCTCCCGCTGAGGACGGCAATAAGGTGGTGATTAAGGTGAGCCCCGATTCTGACCGCCTGCAATTGCTGGAGCCTTTCAAGCCCATTACCCAAGAGCAGCTTAAAGGCATGCGCCTGCTGCTAAAGGCCAAGGGCAAATGTACCACTGACCACATCTCCATGGCCGGCCCCTGGCTCACCTACCGCGGGCATTTGCAGAACATTTCCAAAAACACCTTCATCAGCGCCATCAACCACTTTAATGGCGAGATGAATAAGGTGGCCAACTATGCTCGTAGCAATGAGGAACCGGACTACCTGACCGTGCCTGACTCGGGCCTGGCTTACCGCGCTGTCGGCATCGGCACTGTCGTTTTCGGCGAGGAGAACTACGGCGAAGGGTCTTCCCGTGAGCATGCCGCCATGCAGCCCCGTTTCCTGGGCGTTAAGGCGGTCATCGTCAAGTCCTTTGCCCGCATCCATGAGACCAACCTGAAGAAGCAGGGGATGTTGGCCCTCACTTTCGTCAACCCGGACGACTACGAGAAAGTGCGCCAGGACGACGCCATCGACCTGCTTGGCTTCGATACGATGGCGCCAGGCAAACCCCTCACGGTAGCTCTGCACCATGCCGACGGCACGAAAGAAACCTTCGAGCTGCAGCATACTTACAATCAGCAACAGATTGAATGGGTGCGCGCCGGCTCGGCTCTGAATAAGATCCGTCAGGAACTAGCTAGCTAAACGCAGCTGGTTTTTGGCGATGGGTGAACGGCCGCTTGGGGTACCAAGCGGCCGTTGTTTTTGTGCTCATTACGGTCGTTGGGCGTACATCTCGCTAAAGCAAAAAATCAACTAATGTTAGCATCAAAAACAAAATCCGAACAAGCTCCAAACCAACAAAAAATTTTGGGAAGGATAGCCCCCCTTGCCCCCCCAAACTCCCCTCAACCAATCACAATATTAATCATCCGCCCCGGCACCACGATGATTTTGCGGATAGCTTTACCCTCGGCCCACTTTTTGACTACCTCCAGCTCTAAGGCCGCTTTTTCCAGTTCTTCCTTGCTCGACTCAGCGGGGAACTCTACCGTGCCCCGCGTCTTGCCATTGATAGCTACAGGGTACTCGATAACATCTTCTTTGAGGTAGGCCTCGTCAAAGGACGGGAAAGCGCCCTGAGCGTGGATACTACCCTCATTGCCCAGGCGATGCCAGAGCTCTTCGCTGACGAAGGGAGCAAAGGGGGCGATGAGCGCCACCAGCGGCGCCAGCACCTGGCGTTTGTTGCAGCCCAGCCGCTTCAGCTCGTTGGTCGCCACCATGAAAGCGCTCACGCAGGTGTTGAAGGAGAAGCGCTCGATGTCTTCGGTCACTTTTTTAATCGCCTGGTGCAGCACCTTCAGCTCGGCCTTATCGGGGGCTTCCTCGCTGAGGCTAAATTGCCCTTTGGCATCGAAGAAGAGGCTCCAGAACTTCCGCAGGAAGCTGGCTACCCCACTAATCCCCTTGGTGTCCCAGGGTTTAGCTTGCTCGATGGGGCCGAGGAACATCTCGTACATGCGGAAGCAGTCAGCCCCGTATTGCGCCACCATATCATCTGGGTTGACGGCATTGAATTTGGACTTGGACATCTTGCCCAGCTCCGATTTGGTATAGAAGCGGTCGCTGCCTTCGCCCAGCATGAATTCGGTGCCCTGGAACTCCGGCCGCCACTGGCGGAACTGCGCGATGCCCTGGGCTGAGAGGTAGGAGCCAGGCGAGCCGTAATTGCTCACGAAGTCGATGTGCACGGGTATCTCTACAAAGGACTTGCCGTCCAGCTGCGCAGCCAGCTCGGCGCTGTAGAAGCGCTTCTCGTCGCGATGGTAGTAAATCGTCTCCACGATGCCCTGGATCATGCCCTGGTTGATGAGCTTGCGGAAGGGCTCTTTGGCGGCCACCAGGCCTTTGTCGAAGAGTAATTTATTCCAAAAGCGCGAGTACATCAGGTGGCCCACAGCGTGCTCGGTGCCGCCGATATAGAGGTCTACGTCACGCCAGTATTGGATGGCTTGCGGACTGGCAAAAGCCTCGTCGTTGTGGGCGTCCATGTAGCGCAGGAAGTACCAGGAGGAGCCGGCGAAGCCAGGCATGGTGTCGGTCTCGCGCCGCCAGCCGTCCGGCAGGTTCACCCAGTCGGCAGCGCGAGCCAGGGGCGAAGCGCCAGCTGCGGGTTTGAAGTCCTTCAGTTCGGGCAGTTCCAGCGGCAGTTCTTCCACGGGCAGAGCGTGCGTCACACCCTCGGGGTCGTATATGATGGGGAAAGGCTCGCCCCAGTAGCGTTGGCGGCTGTAGATGGCGTCGCGCAGCTTGTAGTTGATCTGGCGCTTGCCGATGCCTTGGCTTTCGATGCGCTGCAGGATGGCTTCGATGGCCTGAAGCACCTCCATCCCATCGAGGAAATCGGAATTAATCATGATGCCGACTTTGTCCTCAATAGTGGCACCAGGGTAGTTAGATTTGTCGATGATGTCGATGATGGGCAGCCCGAATTTTTCAGCGAAGCGGCGGTCGCGCTCGTCGTCGGCCGGCACAGCCATGATGGCACCGGTACCGTAGTCCTTCAGCACATATTCGCTGATCCAGATGGGCACCTGGGCCCCATTGAAAGGGTTGAGGGCATAAGCCCCGATAAAAGCGCCGGTCACTGATTTGACGTCGGCCATGCGGTCGCGCTCCGAGCGGGTCTTGACGTAGGCCAAATATTGGTCCACCTCGGCCTGCTGCTCGGGCGTGGCCAGTTGAGCTACCAGGTCGTGCTCGGGGGCCAGTACCATGAAGGTAGCGCCGAAGATGGTATCGGGCCGGGTGGTATAGATCTCGATTTTCTCGTCTGAGCCTTCGATGTTGAAGAACAACTGCGCGCCCTCGGAGCGGCCAATCCAGTTGCGCTGCATGGCTTTGAGCGAATCGCTCCACTCCAGCTCGTCCAGGTCATTGAGCAGGCGTTCGGCATAAGCAGTGATGCGCAGCGACCATTGCATCATCGGCTTGCGCTCGACGGGGAAGCCGCCGCGCTCGGACAAGCCGTCCTTCACCTCGTCGTTGGCCAACACGGTGCCCAGGGCCTCACACCAGTTCACGTAAGTGACTTTGCGATAGGCCAGGCGGTAGTTCATCAGCACCTCGTCCTTTTCCTTGGCCGCCATGCCTTGCCATTCAGCAGCGCTGAAGGCCGTGCTTTGGCTGGTGGCCGCATTCACTTCGGCGTTGCCCTCTGCCTCGAAACGGGCGACCAAATCCTCGATGGGCTGCGCTTTGTCCAGGTCACGATCGTAGTAGTGGCTGAGGAGTTGCAGGAAAATCCACTGCGTCCATTTGTAATATTTGGGGTCGCAAGTGGAGACCTCCCGGCTCCAGTCGTAGCTGAAGCCCAGGTTGTCCATTTGCTTGCGGAAGCGGGCGATGTTTTCAGCAGTGGAAATGGCGGGATGTACCCCGGTATCGATGGCGTATTGCTCGGCAGGCAAGCCAAAGGCGTCGTAGCCCATGGGGTGCAGTACGTTGAAGCCCTTGAGGCGCTTGTAGCGCGAATAAATATCGGAGGCGATATAGCCCAGCGGGTGCCCCACGTGCAGCCCCGCCCCGGAAGGGTAGGGGAACATATCCAATACGTAGTACTTGGGCTTGTCACTTTGGTTGCTCACGGCATACACGCCTTGTTCTTCCCAGTACTGCTTCCATTTCGGTTCAAAGTCGCGCGGGTTATAGTCCATGTCTTTGCTGATTTGCTGTGCTTTCAAGCTGGTTTATCTGTAAAAAGTTCGTTTTCAGGCTGCGAAATTATGGAAAATGCGTTATAGTAGGGAATGTGGGGCCATTATCCCGGATTTTTTATCTTTGAAAGGGCATTTCAGAGCGTTGAAGGAGCTTCTAGCCAACGAAACATGATTTTGACGCATCTTTTGCTAGTTGACTTTTGATACCGCCCTCAAATAATTATCTTTGAGGAGAAAAAACTACTGCCATGATCAAAAGCTTAATCAAGTTGGCTATTATACTAGTGGTTGGCATACTGGTGTATAACTACTTCTTTGGTACGCCGGAGGAGCAGCAACAGTCCAAAGAAATCTTCACCGAAGTCAAAGATTTGACGCGTTCGGCCTTCAACCTGCTGCGCACGGAAAAACAAAAATTTGACGAAGGTAAGTACGACGATGCTGTTGAGAAGGTCGGCGGTTTGCTGGAAAACATGAAGGGCAAGGCTAAAACCCTCAAGGACAATAAAGGGCTGTTGGACCAAATCGCCGAATTGCAGCAGCGCCAGCGCGGGCTGGACGCTAAGCTGAATAGCCCTGGCATGCAACAATATGACAAAGATGGCCGCGGGGTCATTGCCGATAGCGCTGACCGCAAAGAGGTAGAACGCGAGTGGGAAGACCTCATCCGCCAGACCGAGCGACTGATGAGGGAGATGGAGAAGCAGGCGGAGCGGGAGGCAGGGCAGTAGTAGGTATGCAGTGGGCAGTAGGCGGCAGCTCTGCCTACTGCCCATTGCCATCCCGCGCTCCCTTCGGTTTGCCCGGGCCGCCCTACGGGCTTGCGGCGTACAGCCTCTACCCTTTGATTACCGCCACCGGGCGCAGCTTAGCCACTTTTTTGGCGATGCCTGCCAGGTGTACCGTCTCTACCACCAGGTTGACGTCTTTGTAGGCGATTGGCGCTTCTTCCGCTACGCCGCGGATTGAGCCAGCTTGGATATGGATGCCCTTTTCCTTGAGCTGGGCGATCAGTTCCTTTCCATCCACATGTTTTTTAGCTTTAGTACGCGACAAGCGGCGCCCGGCACCGTGGCAAGTCGATCCAAAGGATGAAGCCATACTCTCGTCGGTGCCAGCCAGCACATAAGAGGCTGTACCCATACTGCCGGGGATAAGCACCGGCTGGCCGATATGGCGGTAGGCTTCGGGCAGCTCGCCAAAGTGCGGGCCGAAGGCCCGGGTAGCACCCTTGCGGTGCACGATTACCTTTAAACGCTCTCCCTCCACCATGTGCTCTTCAATTTTAGCGATATTGTGAGCCACGTCGTACAGCAACCGCAATTTGCCGCCGCTTTTGCCGAAAGTGTTTTTCCAGGCAGTACGGCACTGCGCGGTGATGGCCTGGCGGTTGCACCAGGCGAAGTTGGCGGCGGCGCACATTGCCTGATAGTAGTCCTGGCCCTCCGGCGAACTCAAAGGCACGCAGGCCAGCTCGCGATCGGGGAGTTGGAGGTCATACTTAGGCATGGCGTTCATCATGACGCGCAGGTGGTCGGTGGCTACCTGATGGCCCAAGCCCCGTGAGCCGGTATGGATGAGGATGACCATCTGGTTAGGCCTTAGGCCATAGGCAGTGGCGGCAGCTTCGTCAAAAATTCCGCTCACGCGGTCTACTTCCACAAAGTGGTTGCCGGAGCCAATGGTGCCCAACTGGTCATGACCGCGCTTCTTGGCCTGGGTAGAGACTTTGTCCGGGTCGGCATTGGGAAGGCAGCCGTTGCTCTCCATGTATTCCAGGTCTTCAGGGGTGCCGTAGCCTTCTTCCACGGCCCAGCGGGCACCCTTTTTCAGCACCTTGTCAATCTCAGTAAGCGAAAGCTTGATTTCTCCCCCATGACCCATGCCGGAGGGCACCTGGCGGTAAAGTTCTTTGGAGAGTGCCTCCATCTTGGTGCGTACCTCGCCGTAGGTCAAATCAGAAACCAGTAAGCGCACGCCGCAATTGATGTCATAGCCGATACCGCCGGGAGAGATAACCCCGTCGGGATAGCGCGTAGCAGCCACCCCACCGATGGGGAAACCATAGCCCTCATGGACGTCGGGCATGACCATGGCAGCCTGTACGATACCCGGCAGGCAAGCCACATTGATCAGTTGTTCTAGCGAACGGTCGTCCAAAATGGCATCCAATAGTTGTTCCAGGGCATAGATTCGGGCTGGCACTTTCATGTCGGGGCGGAACCCCAGCGGGATTTCCCAAAGATATTCTTCCAGCCTTTTTAAATTTGATTTTGAAATGGACATAACTTTCGGTTCAGATGTCAAAAATAAGCATGGTTTCCCACTTTCCCGCCTCGCCCTGCCTTACCTCTGCTTCATGGTAGGTTACAGCCTTGATGTCTTCGGCAAAGCCCCCTGCGAGGCAGCCGACAATTTGCGCTTCAACCGCCGTGGCGCTTAATTGCCGCAATTCCAGCTTACAGAATACCGCCTTATCCTCGTGCGAGAGCGTGAGCACCTCGGAGAGGAAATCCACCAACAGCGCCGTAGTGTCCACCGATTGAAGCTGAAGCGCATGGCAGAGGGGATAGGGGCCTCCGCCCTGGCAGCCATCGGGCTGGAGTTGCTGCTG
Organism: uncultured Phaeodactylibacter sp.; assembly: GCA_964432875.1. Lineage (GTDB taxonomy): Bacteria > Bacteroidota > Bacteroidia > Chitinophagales > Saprospiraceae > JACJYE01. The sequence goes on from CAYSPJ010000021.1 coordinate 19,420, forward strand.
CAAGGCCTCAAAGCCTGCGGCAAAAAGCTCTGCCAGCGAATCGGCCTGCAAGTGTAGGCGCAGGTCGGCGGTATGCGGCAGGTGCGTGATGGTGTGCATGGTACAAGGTTAAAGGGTAAAGGTTAAAGGTTAAAGGTTAAAGGGTAAAGGGTAAAGGGTAAAGGGTAAAGGGTAAAGTGGGGGGCTTGATCATGGTTGGTGGTTAATAATATTTAGCATGCAGCTTACAACCCCATGATTAAAGAATCAGTTCCTTACTAGCTGATTTAGTGTACCTTTTGCCGCACCACCCCTTCATAGTAGACCCGTGAGAAGGGCGGCACGCTTTGTGTAAGCCAGACGTTGCCGCCGATGATGCTATCGTTGCCGATGACGGTGTCGCCGCCGAGGATGGTGGCGCCGGAGTAGAGCACCACCCGGTCCTGGATAGTGGGGTGGCGCTTGGTTTGAGCCATCTCTTTATTGACGCTGAGCGCGCCCAGGGTGACGCCCTGGTATATTTTGACCTCGTTGCCGATATCGGTCGTCTCGCCGATAACGATGCCGGTGCCGTGGTCGATGCAGAAGCGCTCGCCGATGACGGCGCCGGGGTGAATATCAATGCCGGTCAAGCCGTGGGCGTGCTCGGTAAGGATGCGCGGGATGAGGGGGACCCCTAGCTGGTAAAACTCATGTGCCAGGCGATATACGGCAATAGCCAGGAAACCAGGATAAGTACGGATAACCTCCGTACGGCTGACGGCGGCGGGGTCGCCTTCCAAAATGGCATCAGCATCTTTAATCAATAGCTCATAGACCTCTGGCAGATGCGCCAGGAAAGCCATTTCCAGCTCTGCCGGCCTTTTGGGGAGGCGTTCCTCCATCGTTTCCAGGATGGTGAACAACTCTAGTTTTAATTGCCGGTAGTGTTGTTCCAGCTCCCGGCGGTTGGCATAGCGCCGCTCGGCCAATTCGGGGAAGAGCACCTTCAGCAGCCCGTCTAGCCAATTGCAGACGGAAGAAGGTGAAGGGATGCGTTTGGCATCCTTATGGGTATTGAATAGGGTATCAATAAAAACTTGTTCTTTCATGGCATAGTATATAGGAACGACTGTTCATATATACATAAAGCGGGGAGGAGGGGAAAAGTTGTGCGCAGGGAGAGAAGAAAAATCAATCAAGCAGGCACCGGAGAGCACTGGTGAAGCGCTCTCCGGGCCCAATGTCATTTAGAGTTTGGTGCAAGTCATGGAGCAGGCTTCCGAATTGCCAGCTACCGAGTAGGTGTAGGCGATGGTCAGGAGGTTGCCATTGAGGCTGCCGCTACCATTAGATACGTTGATGGCAACGCCTTGAACGGTAATGGTCTGTGCAGCGATGGTCAAGGTGCTGCCTTTGACCGTTGCCCGGATGGGGGCGCCAAAATCTCCAAAATTGTTGATGACGATATCATCTTCAGAAGTCGAAGATTCATTAATCGAGATGTTGTACTCCAGGTTTCCAGAGATGGAACAGCTTTCCAACACGGTATAAGAGCCTAAAAAGACGAGACGATCCGGGTCTTTGTCTTTTTCACAGCTAGAGAAGGTGAAAACGCTGGCCCCAGCAAGGGCTAGCAGCGGTAATAAATGATGAATTTTCATATAGGTAAATTGATTTGGTTGCTAAATCGGCTCCTAAAACAAAAAATCTTGGCTTTTACAGTGATCTGAAAAGCAATTGGGCTCTTGCGCTTACGATTTGACACACTTGACTGTAGGTAGGTTGCTATATTCGGCATGGCGCTTGCCGGCTTGATGTAAAGTTTAGCGCTATAATATTAACGATAAAGCCTAGTCTGCTGTTACCTTTGCTTGCAAAGATAATAATAATATGCAAAGACGGCTACTTTTAATCAGTGCATTGGCTCTACTGCTCAACCTGGGCTGCACCCGTCGCGCGCCCAGCCCGCCTCAAGACTTGATGGGGCTGCCAGCGCTTACGGAGGAGGGCATCCACGTCGTGGTTGAGATACCCGCAGGCACCAATCGGAAGCTTGAGTACAACGATGCTAAACAATCCTTTGAGCCCGGCTGGCGTGAAGGGCGCGAGCGGTTCATTGACTTCCTGCCCTATCCCGCCAACTATGGCTTTATCCCTTCCACTTACATGCACCCCACTCAGGGTGGTGATGGTGACGCCATTGATGTGCTACTCCTGAGTGAAGCACTACCCACTGGTACTGTAGTAGATGCACTCCCTATTGCTGCCCTCTTGTTGCTGGATGAGGGAGAAACAGATCTGAAAATCATCGCTGTACCATTGGATAGCAGCTTGCAGATTATTAAAGCCCGCAATTTCATTGAGTTCAGCATGGGCTACGACGGTGCCCGCCACATCATTGAAAGCTGGTTTCTGCATTATGATGGCCTGGGTACCCATGAGTTTAAAGGATGGAAGGATGAAAATTACGCCTGGGAGGCTATAAGGCGGTGGGCCAAGGATTGAGGGGGGCCTCCGGGGTGTAATGGCAAGCCCGATATGGCTGCCCATCGCAACAAGTTTAATGAATCGAGAAGGAGAACCCTCCAGGCTTTTCACTTTTAATCTGCAGTGCTTCCGCTTGCTTGGTGTTCATTCACACCAGCACGATTGAAAAACTCAAGCGTTCAACCCCAATTCAACCTTTCCCCTCTTCACCTGTTTTGGTGAAAGTAAATAAGTATTGCGCTACATGAAAAACAACGCCTTGAGCTACACCTCGAAATGTCGAATCTACGGTTCAATCCAACAATTATTAGCCCCTTGCGCCAGTACTGACACTACTGCGCCGCCACGAGCTGCAGGAGAAAATGTAGCGATTAGCCTGGTGTCCAGCCCTGCTTTTCAAATGCGCATCTTTAGCCAGGCCAACGAATTGCCAGTCTATTGGGATAGTTTGTTGACAGAAGGCTACTTGCCTATGAGCCGCACCTATCTCCGGGCCATGGAGCAGAGCGCGCCAGAAGGGCTGGATTTCGCCTACTTGTTGTTTTATCGGGGAGGCGAGGCAGTGGGCGTGGCGGCCTGTCAATTGATGGAATTTCAGGGCCTGCAGCATATTCAGGCTTTGCAACAGCCGGTTCAGGGCAGTTGGGTAGATCGTGCCTGGCATAGGCTGAAGCGGCGCGTTGCCAGTCAAATCCGCATCAAGACTATCGTTTGTGGCGCAGCGCAGTTCACTGGGGCTTACGGTTTTGCTTTTACGGGTAAGGACTTGCCTTTGGCTGAACAAGGGAAGGTAGTGGCCGAGGCTATTGATGCCCTGGCAATGCACCTAAAAGGGCAAGGTTGGTCGGTCAGCGGTGTGCTTATCAAAGACTTTCACCAGGATCATCAGGCTGCCTTGGAGCCGCAGCTTGCTGCCAGAGGGTACAGCTCCTGTGCCTTTCAACCCAATATGACTATGCGCTTGAGGCCCGAATGGCAGTTTTTTGAAGATTACCTAGAGGCGATGTCTTCCAAGTACCGGGTACGGGCGCGCCGGGCATTCAAAAAAGCGGCCCCGGCACATTGTGTGGAATTAGATGCGGAGGCTATCCGACAGCACTTGCCAGCTCTGCACCAGCTATATCAAGAAGTGGCAGACAGCTCAGAGTTCAACTTGATTACCCTTCCGGCGGGCTATTTTTTGACGCTGAAGGAAGCTTTCCCCGAAGAATTCCGCCTTTTTGCTTATTTTCATCAGCAAGAGCTCATCGGCTTTTTTACTACGTTGCGCAATGGCGCCGAAATAGAGGCCCACTTTATGGGCTTCCGGGCTGAAGAAAACCGGCAGTATCAGTTGTACCTCAATATGCTCTACGAAATTGTACGGCTCGCTATAGAAGAGGAGCGGGTAGCCCGCATTTCCTTTTCTCGTACGGCCATGGAGATCAAGAGTTCGGTGGGCGCAGAGCCACAACCAGCTTATTGCTACATCCGCCACTTTTCCGGACCGGTAAATCGCCTGGTACCAATCCTTACTAGCTATTTGGCACCGGAAGCAGACTGGCAACAGCGCCATCCCTTCAATTAGCAGAAGCGCTTGCCCCGGATGGTGACCTGGAAACCGTTGTCGTGAGGCAAAAAACTAAGCTCAGCGCCGATGCGTTCGGCACGCAGGCGCATATTGTCTAATCCCTGGCCATTTTTGTTGTTTTGTTTTTCTTCAGCTTGATGAGCAGTCTTGCCATTGTCCTGAATAAGCAGGAAGAACTCTGACCCCTCGTGATAAAACTTGACTACGGCCCTGCTAGCGCTCGAATGTTTAGCGATATTGTTGATCGCTTCTTTAAAAATGAAGTATAAATTTTGCCGGAGTACTACGGGCATTTTCCGCTGGCGATCTAACTTTCCAATATGCATCTCGAGGGTTATATCCAGGGGGAGCAAGACTTCATCCGCATGTTCTTGCATGCGGTGCAGCAGGTCTTCCACCCGGTCTCGGCGCGAATCAATGGACCAGATCACATCGCTCATCTTGGACATAGCTTTGCGGCTGACTTCGCCGATGTATTTTAGCCGCTCCTTGCTCTGCATATCTTGTGTAGAAGATTGCAGGATATCAGTTTGTAGTGCAATGTTGGACAGCAATCCACTCACCTCGTCATGTAAGTCGCTCGACAATTTAGTGCGGATGCGCTCCATTTCCAGATGGCGTTCGAGCCGGTATTTGAAAAAAACGAAACCAACGAGGAGTATAATGATCAACGATAGCAGTTTGAACCAGACAGTCTGGTAGAAAGCTGGTTTGACCAGGATTGGGATGGCGAGTTCTTTGGAGCTCTGGTTACCGTTGGCATCGGTAGCCTTTACCCGCAGGGTATATTTACCAGGCGGCAGCTTGTTCAAGCGTAGGCTATTGCTCGTGCTAGCCCACTCTTTGTCATAGCCTTCCAGTAAAGCCTGGTAGCGGTTGCGCCGGGTGTTTTTGTATTTAGGGAGGGTGAAGTGGATGGTGAAATAGCTATCATGAGGAGATATCACCAGCTCTTTCAGGTCTGACAGGTTGGCATTTTGGACAAAAGTCTGGTTCAGTCGGGAGTTGTAGATGCTGATCTTAGTGAGGACCACAGGCGGGGCCTGGGCATGGATGAGCAGATCTTTATCATGAAAAACATTGATGCCATTAACTCCGCCAAAATAGAAGCGCCCATCGGGTCCGCGCAGGTAAGAAAAGCGGTTAAATTCATCATGGCTCAGCCCGTCAGTAGTGTAGAAGTTGCGGAATAGCCCTGCTTTCCGGTCATAATAGGACAAGCCATTGTAGGTGCTGATCCAGTAGTTGCCAAATTCATCAGGGAGGATGCCGCAGACCGTATTGCTGGCTAAGCCATCGGCACGGCTATATTGTTCGAATGTGTCGGTAGTGGGGTCCAGGATATTCAGTCCATTAGTAGTGCCCAGCCATAAATGGCCCTTTTGATCCTCATGGACGGCATAAATAATATTGCTTGACAAGCCGTTGCTGCCTTTGCCTTTGTATGCCTGGTAAACCTTGGGGAAGCGCGCTTTTCGGTCAATTTTATACAAGCCGTTTTCGGTGCCTATCCATAGCATTTCATCCCTTGATTCAAGTATGAAGTATGGGTTGGCATTGCGCAGCGGATTTTGCCCCTCTTTGTCAGTAAAGGATTCAAAACGCTCGGTTTTGGGATTGAAGGACACCAGCGCGCCTCTGGCATCAGTAGGTTCGGCGCATAACCAAATCAAGCCATCCTGGCTGAGGGTGAAAGAACTGAAGCGGTATTCGAACTCGTAGGTTTGGAACTTGCAGGTATGGATATTGTAGCAGTGCAGTCGTCCGCCCAAGGTAGCTGCGCCTAAGCAGGAAATCCCCCACAGGTTGCCTTGCTCGTCCATTTGTAAATTACCCGTACAGGACATTTCGACGCTGCGCCCGCTGCGCTCATCAATGAAGCGCAACGTGTCAAGGAAGCCGGTTTGGATATCCAACTCATACCAGGGACCGACTTCCCGGGCAATGTAAATGAAGCGCTCCCCATCCGTGGCGATGCCCCGCATGACTGCCCCGCGCCGGTCTGCGCTCAGGTTCTTAGCTAAGTATTTAATGACTTTGGACTGTTGGTTTTGCACGATTTTCAAGCCGGTGTCGATGCCCAGGAAGACGGTTTGAAAAAAGTCTTTGCCAAATACGCTGACGATGTAGCGGCTCAAGTCCAGGAAATAACTAAAGTCAGTTACCTTGCCATCAGGGCGCAGGCAATATAAGCCATCAGTGGGATAGAGGTCTCTGGCAGCACTAGTGCTGCTCAGCATCACATTGCCAGCCTCATCTTCCCAAATCGAGGTGTAATAAGTCTGCTGAGGCAACTGACAGAGATGGCGCAGTATGGTATCGCCGGGTTGATAATAATAAGCCCCTTTATAACCTTGGAGGGAAAACCACACTTTGCCATTGCGGTCCTGATGCAGGAAATAGGCTGTGCCAGGGTAAGGTGCGCTATCATCGAGCCCTTCGATATCAGTACGTTCAAAAACCTTCAGGGAATTGCGCTTGGCATCATATATGCGGAGGCCTTTTTCGCTATCATTAAGCATGAAGCGCTGTTCATCGAGTTGCAACAAATGGACGGTGACGCTTTTCACCCGGTGCTGCTCCTGGATGCTAGCCAGTTTTTCAAACTGGTTGGCACTGATGTAGCGATAGATATTGGTGTTTTTACTATCGATAGCTACTACTAATATTTCCCCTTGAGCATTTACGGTTACCAGCCGTGGCAGGCCTTCAATGCCAAACTCGGGGAGCAAACTTACTGGTCGGACTTCCAGCGTCTCCGGGATCAGTATGTCAAATAACATGCTGTTACCTTTGTAGGAGATGACGATATAGCCATTCTTTTCGAGCTGGAGCTTGCTGATGTTGGCACCGGAAATATTCAACTCATTGCCAGGGTGATTGTCAAAGACCAGGAATTCGTAGCCGTCAAAGCGATTTAGCCCGTTTGCAGTGCCCAGCCAGAGCAGCCCTTCTTTAGTCTGTACAATAGATTTAATCAGACGGTCTGACAAACCGTCATTGACAGAGTAGTGCTCACGGGGTAGTGACCAAGGCTGCCCCGTGAGGTACAAGCACGACAGGAGCAGGGCGAACATTACTCCCCATTTGCGGGTACTCTTCGGCAAAGTTGCACGGGCTAAAGTAAATATTTTTGTGTCCCCCATGGTTAGGCACTCCTGATTATACGTAGTTTTCTGGGCACAAAATACACTGATTATATGATACAATGACAGGCTGGCTGCTTAAATTTTCCCTTCCATCCGCATACGGATGACATCGGCCTTGCAGTTGACATGTAGCTTGCGGTAAATTTTCTTGATGTGATCGCGTACTGTTTCTATGGATATTTCCATCTGGTCGGCAATCATTTTATAGGCGAGGCCTTTAACCAGATGCTGGACGATTTCCTCTTGTTTTTTCGTCAGGATAGCGTTTTTTTGTTTGGGAGGAAGTCCTGAGATGTAATCGAAGAACTTACGAGCAATCGATGGCGGCATGTAAGACCCGCCGCCTCTCACCATCAGTATGGTCTCTTTGATTTCCTGAAGGCGGGCCCGTTTAGTCAGATAGGCATCCGCACCGGCTTGTATAGCTCGGAAAATGCGGTCGGGTTCGTCATAGGAGGTCAACATCACTATATCCATCTCCGGGAACTGCTCCCTGAACTTTATGATGCCATCCAGCCCAGACATCCCGCCGGGCAGGCCAATATCTAAGAGGACGAGATGAGGGGGCGATTCCGGATTGACCGCATCAAGGAATGCTTCGACCGAGTTGGCGCTGAGTATTTCGCTAAACTCCTCTTGTTCCTGGAAAAAACTTTTTAAACCTTCCCGGTAATCCGGTTCATCTTCGATAATGCCAAGTATAGTTTTTGTGTCCAAGTGTTTAGTTTTTTCGCTCCAAAAGAAATTGGCAAATAGCCGTTTTGAGCTGATTTGATTCTAAAATAATTGGATGAGCAACAAAATAGTTTAATGGATAGGGCTGTTTTTACCGTTAAATTTCGAATGTTGCTGCTATTTCCAACCTGACTGAAAGTATCTTTGATTCTGCTTTGTAAATTGCAATAAAATTTCGATTTTTCCGGCAGGTATTGAAATGCATATTCAATGATCGATTCCAAATTCTTTTAAAAAGCAACCTATGTTACGTTCAAAAATTGGCGGCATCGGCTACTATGTGCCGGAGAAAATAGTCACTAACCATGATCTTGAAAAAGTTATGGACACTACCGATGAGTGGATTCAGGAGCGCACCGGTATCCAAGAACGCCGCTATGGCCAAAAGCACTACGAGACGACGACGACGATGGCTGCTCGCGCCTCCGTGATCGCCATCGAGCGGGCGGGCATCCAGAAAGAGGACATAGACTTCATTATTTTTGCCACCCTGAGCCCGGATTATTATTTCCCCGGCTGTGGTGTCTTGCTTCAACGCGAATTGGGCATCACCCGCACCGAAGCCGGGGCCTTGGATGTGCGCAACCAATGCTCTGGCTTTGTCTATGGCCTGTCTATCGCTGATCAGTTCATCCGCAGCGGCATGTACAAGAACATCCTGCTAGTCGGCTCAGAAATGCATTCGATGGGGCTGGACTTCACCAACGATGGGCGTAACGTGACCGTTATCTTTGGAGACGGGGCCGGCGCGGTGGTCATCCAACCTACTGAAGCGGAAGGGCAGGGGCTTTTGGCTACCTGTCTGCATTCGGATGGCACCCATGCTGAAAGGCTTGCTTTCGTCAATCCTGGCGCACATGGCGGTTATCATGCCGAAAAACAGGGCGAGCAGATTGATTTTGGCTATCCCGAGGCGGAGTATGGGGAAATGTTTATTACTCAGCACATGATGGACAAGAGGATGTTATTTCCCTACATGGACGGGCCTTTCGTCTTCAAAATGGCGGTGCAAAAGTTCCCCGAAGCTATCCATGAAGTACTGCAAAAAGCCGGGCTGACCGCCCAGGACATTGATATGATGGTGCCGCATCAAGCCAACCTGCGTATAAGCCAGTTTGTACAAAAGAAATTAGGCTTGGCCGATCACCAGATATGGAATAACATCCAGCGTTATGGTAATACTACCGCTGCTTCCATCCCCATCGCCCTATGTGAGGCCTACGAAGCCGGTGCGGTCAAGCCAGGCAGTCTGGTCTGCTTGGCAGCTTTTGGCAGTGGGTTTACCTGGGGCGCGGCATTACTGCGCTGGTAGGGTAGGGAGGTGGTTTGTGCAGATATATAAGTTATAATAAAAGCTGGTCAAAAAAGACAACTGGCCCACTTGGCGTTAGTAGGTAAAAAAGTATGATGAAAGAAAAAACGTGGTTCTTCCTGTCCGCCCTGATCCTGCTGGCAGCTCAAGGTGCGTGGGCACAAAAGCCGCCAGAAACGGAAGCCGAATTTGACAAAGGCTATACGATGCGCATCAACATGGAGTCCATCAACGGAGTCTTTATCCCCCGCGACCTCGGCGACGCCTTTGTCCAGCTCCACAAATTGGTGGATCGCGATTCTAAAGCGAAGTTCAAAAGCTTGCCAGAGGATGCTGCAGTGAGCAAACTCCACTTTAGCTTGGGGCGCTGGATCATTCAAAACTGGGGCTTTTACGAAGGCTCCCGCCTTTCTCACGCCCTGCGCCAGATGGGGTTACATCATCCCGATGACATGGCGCGTTTCATCATCCGCTCTTTTCATCGCAGCCTCAACCAAAAGCCGATCGACGCCAAAGAACAGGTGGCGGCTCTGCAGGCCCAGCGGCAAAAGGAACGCGAAGAGCGCTTGTTGAAAGGTGATGTCATCCATCAGGAAAAACGCCCGGCTAAGGCTGGCGGCGGCGGCAACAAGCCCTGATGCTTTGGGAGCCCCTGCACTGGCTTGTGGCCTCTTTCCCTGCAAATTGCGTTGCTCGCCAGTTGCGTATAGATATGGCTATGCTCTGATTCCCTTCCCCGGGCTTGAATGGCACCTTTTTAAGCAGAGAAATCGCAGTTGCTTAAATCCCCAGGCAGGGGCTAACCCTTTAGTAGCTGCCGTAGCATATAGGAGGTATTCGCTGCCCGAGGCTCAAACAGCCAGAGCCGAGCTGGTTATTTAAGAAACTCCTGGATTTCCCCGGCCACTTTGTCCGCGCATTCCCACTGAGCAAAGTGGCCGCAGTTGGAAAGCAAGGATAGTTGGCTATCCGCTATGGCTTTGGCGCCTATCTCTGCCACCATACGGGTATTGAGCGTGGGGTGGAGCAATTTATTGGGGATGAGCTGATCGTTTTGACCGAAGACGATCAGGGTAGGCAGTTTCAAGTCTAAGAGGCGCGGCAGCACGGGTTCGTCAAGCATGGCGGCAGTACAGCGCGGAATAAGCCGACAGTAGTAGTCAAAGTCTTGAGCCTGTTGTGTCAGTGCCAAGCGGTCTTCCAGCATGAAGTGAGCATCTGGGGGGAATTCCGTAAAATTAGCTTCGATATTGCGCTTGATCTGTTCCACCGACAAATCCCTGATCACCTTTGGCGTGAAGAGTTTGCGCAACAACTGCCGGGCTACCTTATTAAAGGACTCAAACCCTGCGGGCGCGATTAGGATCAACTTTTCAAATAGCTCAGGGCGTTGCAGCGCTGCCGTCATCGCTACCAGGCCGCCCATCGAGTGCCCAACCAAAATGGGCCGTTCCAAGCCCAATTGTTCAGCTGCCTCAATCGCTTTGGCAGCGAAAAAAGCCATGCTGATTGGATAATCGCCCTTGCTAGAACTGGCATAGCCCGGAAAATCCATTGCCACGCAGCGGTACTGGCCGGAGAGCTCATGAATGAGTTTAAACCAGCCCTTGTAGTTGCTGCCCAGGCCGTGCAATAAGAGCAAGGTTTTTGGGCCTTGCCCCTGATCTACGTAGCCAATCTCGATGCCGTCGGGCAATACGAGTGATTGGTGTGCATAGCGTATAGCTGCAGGCAGGCTTTCTTTGCGGGGCAGGTGTTGAACGGTGGTTGCTACAGCTACAGCTGTAGCTGTGCTCGCAGCTGGTGGCCTTATCTCGGCACCTGGCGCCCGGCGACGGCTCAATACAAAGTACAGCGTGAGCCCCACAGCCAGCGAAGCTAATATTGCAAAAGTGGCGGCGATGGCTGGGTTGCGCACTTCTGCCTGCATGTACCAGCTGATACCGCCATAGTAGGTGGCGAAATGAACAACTACGGCAGTAATGGAGGCCGCCACCGGTGCTGCCCGGGGCACATCGCGGAAGTAAATGCCGAGCAGTACCGGCACAAATGCCGCCGAGAAATAGGCATAGACCCCATTTTGCGCAAAAATACCCACGCTCAGGCTCGGATTGATTAGTTGGTCATACGATAAAAGGATAGCCGTTGCCGCCAAAGCGATAATCACTGCTTTGTTGATGGCGATGAGCCGACGCATCCGGGGCGTGCCTTCTCCCAGGCGCTTGCCCGCAATATGCTCGATAATATCGGAGGTCACCGTAGTAGAGAGCGATTGTATTAAGCCTTCCAAAGTGGAAAGCCCGGCAGAAAGCAGCCCCAGGATAACGATCAATCCAATAATGACGGGGAATTCCGTCACGACATAAGCCGGGATGATGCCATCCATCTTCAATAGTGCTCCGTTGGCCATCAAATCGGGAAACGTCAGGCGGGCGTACAAACCAGTCAATACTACCGCAAAAAAGATGGCTTCTACCAGGATTGCGGTCACCAGATAGCGGTTTACGTCGCGCTCTTCTTTTAGCAGTAGCGATTTGGTGATGATATGCGGCTGGCACACGATGGCCACGCCGACCACCAAGTTGCAGAAAACGATTTCGAAGTAATCGCGGAATAAGAAACTTTGGGGGTTCACTGGCGCCACTAGCAGCGGGTCGATTGCCGCCAGCTTGTCAATGAAGCCGTTTACGCCTTCCCGAAAGTGTTCATGGCCAGAGGTCAGTAGGATAAAGGCCACAATCAGCATCAATACGGCTTGTATGGTATTGGTATAAACCATAGAATTGGCACCACCAAACATCATATACCCAAAAACGAATACCACCAGGCCGATTAGGACGTACAACTCGTCCATATTCAGAGCATTGGCCATCACTTTGGTCATGCCTACACAGATGAGCACGATGAAAGTGATCAGCAATAGAGAAAGGACGCCAAAAAAGAGTGCGTAGCTCTTGCTGCCGTAACGCTTGCCGATCCATTGTGCCATCGTCAGCGCTTTGACCGAAGCCCCGTGCTTGCGAAAGCTCTTGGTCAGTATAGTCAAGGAAATAAAAACACCAATTGGCATAACGATAGCAAAGGCGATGATGCCGCTGAAGCCATATAAGGCGATGAAGCCCGGGTTGATGATAAACGTAGCCGCACTCGTAATCGAGGCTGCCAGTGATAGGCCGACTACGACAGGCGAAAACTGCATACTGCCCAGCGCATAGTCCGCCATGGATGTGGTACGCATGGCGCCACGGATGACGAAGAACAAAATGATCGTAGCGTAGATGATGAGCAGGCCGGTAGTGGCCCATACTAGTTCCTGTGATGCCATGAGGTGTCAACTTTTAGCTAAATAAAGCAATCGCTTCCAAAGATAAGGAGGGATATTGTATCACAGGCGTAAAATACTAGGGTAGACTTAAAGGCGCGCAGGCTGGGGTATTGGGTGCAAGCAAGCAATCCATAGTTTTTAGCGTGTTGAAAAACAAGCTTTTGTTGTTGTATGCTTCCTGTTTCATTACATTATTTATTGCGGTTGACTAAGATTGCATTTTATTCCGTAGAATTTTACGAATTGGGCTGAGCAGCCTTTTCCATATCCCGCCGCACCTCGGAAACGAGCTCAACGGGCTTAGAAAGCAAGTTGGCGATATACTCGTCGCTCGCTTCTGGCAAGTGCACCATTACTGAACGGATGTTAGCCCTGGATTCGAGGTCGATGCCTTCACTCTTGCCTTCCAGTTTGCCTTCCAGTTTGCCTTCTAGCTTGCCTTTCAGCTTGCCTTCTTCGTATGCTTCAATTTTAACTTCTTCTATGACACTCATGGCTTGATTGGTTAAGTTTAAAGGTTTGAGTAATTGTTTGGCTTCTTCCCACTTTAGAGCTTTCAAACTCTGCAGGTACCGAAGGAGCCGCTGTAGTATACCGATTCGCTCCTCCTCGGTTAAGCCCTCGTCCGATTCCACAAAATTAATGAATTCCAGTAAATTTGTCAAGAGGTAATCGCGTTCCAGGCGGTGTTTCATCAGCAGCAGTGCCGCTCTAAGGAAGCTGGAACGGAAGCGCCGTATATGCTCGTCGGGCATTTCCGATAAGTCAATAAGGAGATAGCCGCCCGTTGGGGTAAAAGGGTTGAAGGCTGCGACCCAGCCGTTCAGGTAGCTGCTCCAAGGTTTAGTTTTCCAGCGTTCCTGCCCATGATAGATCACCACAGGTACGATCGGGCTAGGCTCATGGCCCTTGCTCTGCACTTGGGCAGACCAGATTTGATGCTGATAGTGCATGATTTGGAAGGGCGGGTAATCTGGCACGTTGGATTTGTGCTCTAGGATTAATGGCACCTTCACCGCCTTCTTCAAGACGGATTCGCACTCCATGACGATATCGGCCATGCTGGCCGCCAATTGCTCGTCTACGAAGCTATCGCCAGTGATCCGCAGGCTAGACAAATCGAGTGCTTCTAGTAGTTGCTGCGGGGCGCATTCCTGGAGCACCTCTGCTACGTGAGCGGGTGTCCTGAACACGGCCTTGAAGAGCCGGTCGTCAGGTTGATGGGCGGGTTTGGGGGGATTTCGTTCATGCTGCATAAGTATTGCATTGTAGATATATAGCCATGGAGCCGGCAGCAGCTCAAAGGTGAAGCAATTGCGCACAAAGGATGAAAACCCAGCCCCGGCTCGCGCCGCAGGCTGGGCTTCCTGCCTCCTCCCTACTGCTCCTTGCTGCTCAGCAATGTAAAATCGCTGACGACGACTTCAGTGATGTAGCGGCGGATGCCGTCCTTGTCTTCATAGCTGCGATGAGTGAGCTTGCCGCGCACGGCTATCTCCTTGCCCTTTTTACAAAAGCTACCGATGGTTTCGGCTAGCTTGCCCCAAGCGGCGCAGCGGTGCCATTCCGTTGTAGTGATGCGCTCACCTCCTTGGTTGCGGTAGGCTTCGTTGGTTGCCAGGGAAAATTTAGCGACTTTGTTGCCGTTGGGCGTGATGGCTAGTTCGGGGTCCTGCCCCAAGTTTCCAATCAACATGACGCTGTTTCTGATGCTGTTCATAATCCTGAGTTTTTTTGGTTTTGACAATTGTTTCCCTCCCGCCGACCTGTAAGGACGAGGGCAATGGTTGAAACATAGCTGAAATGTTAATGACAATATGCGTCGGCGCCGTTTCAGGCGTGTTTAGTTCAGCGGGATGAATTCACTGACGACGACTTCGGAAATGTAGCGTTTCTGACCATCCTGGCCTTCGTAGCTGCGGTGGGCGAGCTTGCCTTGAACGGCTACCTCTTTCCCTTTCTTGAGCAGCACCTGCATGATTTCGGCTACTTTACCCCAGCCTACCAGATGGTGCCATTGCACATCGACCACTTTCTCCCCTTCCGGATTCTTATACACCTCTTTGGTGGCGATGACCGCCCGGGCGATGGCATTGCCGTTTTCCAGTTCTTTGTAATCCACCTCTTTACCGAGGCGCCCGATCAATTGCACTTTGTTGCGTAAGTTGTTCATGACTTAATTCATTTTGAAGTTAACGATTTAGGTTGAAGCGCCGGCCAGTGCTGCCGACGGTCAAATGATGACGCTGCAAAGATGTGGGCACACTCCAAAATTATCCGTGTATTAAACGTTTACTGCCGTAAGTAAACGTTTTTAAACGTTTTTAAACGTTTTTAAACGTTTTTAAACGTTTGTAAACGGCTTTTGTGTTTGATTGTCAGCTTTTTATGTTATTTTTGTAATATGTTTGATTTTATGGTGAAAATGGGGCCGCGCACTAGCATAAACCACAATAAGTCGTATCTTGGCATGCTGTTTCTATGGAAGAGATACAAGGTTATATCGAGCGCATCACCTTTCAGAGCCCGGAAAACGGATTCACGGTAGCCCGGCTGAAAGCGCCCGGCAAGCGGGAGCTGGTCGCCCTGGTCGGTATTATGCCCGACGTGCAGGCGGGAGAAAGTATTTTTTGCCGGGGGCAATGGAAAGAGGATCCCAATTATGGCTTACAATTTCAAGTGGGCAACTACGAGGTGCAGGCGCCTCAATCAGTAGAAGGCATCAAGAAGTACCTGGGTTCTGGCCTGATTAAAGGCATCGGGCCCGTGTTTGCCGAACGAATCGTCGAGTATCACCGCGAGCAGACGCTAGACATCATCGATGGCCAGCCCGATGCCTTGCTGCAAATTGATGGCATTGGACCCAAGCGTATGGAGCGTATCAAATCCTGTTGGGAAGAGCAAAAGGCCATCCGCGAACTCATGCTTTTTCTTCAGGGCTATGGCATCAGCCCTACTTACGCCCAGAAAGTCTTCAAGACCTATGGCCCCGAAAGCCGCCAGGTCATTGAGGAGAACCCCTATCAACTGGCCCGTGATGTGTGGGGTATCGGCTTCAAAACGGCCGATCAGGCCGCCCGTAAGCTAGGCATTAGCCTGGAGGCTGACATCCGCATTGATGCCGGTGTAGAATATGTGCTTTTCAAGCTATCGGATGAGGGGCACACCTGCTACCCTCGCGATACCTTTCTGGAACGTGCCCGTGAGCTGCTGGAAGTGGAAGCGCCGCTTGTTGAGCGCCGGCTGGCACATATCGCGGCTGAAGGGCGCATCCATTCACAACTACAGCAGCATCAGGGGGCGGAGGTGGAGTTCATCTGGTTGAAGGCCTTTCACGCCAGCGAAGAAGGCATTGCCCGCGAGCTGAAGCGCCTCTCCGGCGGCCAGCAGCTCAGCCTGCCACTGCTCTTTTCTTTCGAAGCTATTGCGGAAGCCGAACGCCAATTGGGCTTGCAATTGGCGCCTCACCAAAGGCAGGCGGTGGAAGCGAGCATTGCCGAAAGAGCCCACATCATCACTGGCGGCCCCGGCACGGGGAAGAGCACCATCACTAAAGTGATACTCAAGGTATTGGCGCCCCACATCCCACGTATTCTGCTGGCGGCCCCCACTGGACGGGCGGCCAAGCGCCTGTCCGAAATCACCGGGCGCGAAGCCAAGACCATCCACAGTCTATTGGAGTACGACTTTGGCATCAGCGGCTTCCGCCGCAACCGCGATAATCCGCTGGACTGCGGCCTGCTCGTGCTCGACGAGGCCAGCATGATCGACACCTTATTGATGTACAGTTTGCTTAAAGCCCTGCCCGATTCGGCCCGCCTGTTGTTGATTGGCGATGTGGACCAATTACCCAGCGTGGGGGCTGGCAACGTCTTACAGGACCTCATCGCCTCTGGCCGGCTGGCGGTGACCCGCCTGACCGATATCTTCCGCCAGGCCGCGCAGTCGAAAATCATCACTACTGCCCACCGAGTGAATGCCGGCCTATTCCCCGACTTGCGCGTGGACAAAGGGGGCGACTTTTTCTTCATCGAGGAAAATATACCGGAGGCCATCGCCCAAACCATCGTCGCCCTGGTAGGGCAGCGCTTGCCCAAAGCTTATGGCTTCAACCCGCTGCAGGATATTCAGGTGCTCAGCCCCATGAACCGCGGCATCATCGGCAATCGCAACCTCAACCAGCTACTGCAGCGCAGCCACAACCCCAGCGACAACCCCTTGCTAAAAATGGGCCGCTCTTTTCATCTCGGCGATAAAGTGATGCAGGTTCAAAACAACTACGACAAGGAGGTCTTCAACGGCGATGTGGGCATCCTCAAGCACATTGACCGTACCGAGCAAACGGTCGTAGTGCATTTTGACGGTCGCCCAGTGCCTTATGATTTTGCCGATATGGACCAGCTCGTGCTGGCCTATTCCGTATCCATACACAAATACCAGGGCAGCGAGTGCCCTTGCGTCGTCATCCCGCTGCATACGACACACTACATGATGCTCTTCCGCAACCTGCTCTACACCGGCATCACCCGCGGCAAAAAGCTGGTGGTGCTGGTCGGCAGCAAGCAAGCTCTCGGCATCGCCGTGCGCAACGACAAGGCGGTGCAGCGGTATACCGGGCTGGGCGGGGCTTTGCAAGGCTAGTGCCCGAGGCACTAGCTCGCCAGATGATGGGCAACAACAATTTAATGCTTGACGATCCGCAGCACCTCCAGCCCTTGATCAGTCGTGATCTCCAGATAGTACACCCCAGCTGGCAGCGCGTCCATATCTACGGCAGGGGTAGGTTGATGCTCAGAAAAAACGATTTTCCCCGTCGCATCCCGGGCTTGAAGCCGTCTTAGCGGCCTCTCGACGCCAGCTATTTCCACCAGGCCGGAAGTCGGATTGGGGAACGCCCGAAGCTGAGGCCGCAGCAGCATACCCGTAGAGGTGCTCATGCAGGCGGTGGTCACTTCAGCGGCGCTGTTGCATCCGGTTTGATTGTTGGAAATAGCAACAAAAGAAGCCGGGGCCTGGAGGTAATCACAGACCGGGCGCACCCCGCATTCCGACAAGGCAGGGTTGTTATTGATGACCAGCGCGCCCTGGATGGCGATAGGATGTGCCAAGGCCGCCAGCGTCGTCAGGGCGGGGTTTTCGTAAATGCGCAGCGCATCTCCGATGTAGGACAGGCTTTCCAGCCCGTCCAGGCTGGTCAGGTTGTTGTTGTTGAAAATGGCAAAATCCTGCCCGACTGCGGTCAGATTTTCCAATCCCGCCAGGTCAGTCAAGGCCGGGCAGTTCCAGATTTGGAAAATCCCCGCCACGCTATCCAGGCTGCTCAGTGCCGCCAGGCTGCTCAACGGCCCATTGCCGGCGATATAGAAGAAATCGCCCTTGGCCGATTTGAGCTTATCCAAACCATCCAGGGCGGCCAAGGCCGCGTTGTTTTGGATGCGGATGGCCCCGCCGACGGAGGACAAATTGTCCAGCCCGCTCAAATCGGTCAATGCGCCATTATTGACGATGCTGAGGTCGCCGCCAATACGCTGGATGGCGCCAAGGCCGCCCAGGTTGACGATGTCATTGCCCTGGATAGTCACGCCGCCCTCGATTTCCGTGCAGTTGGGGTGGGTAGCCGCAAAATTGTCAATCTGCGACTGGGCAGTAGCGGTGAATCCGCCGGGCAGGCAGCTTTGCGCCTGGGCGAGGCATGGCAGCAGCAGCGCCAGCGCGGCGGCAAAAAAGCGATGGTTCATAAGTTTGTTGGTGTTAATAGAGTTAAAAAAGATGTTTATCGCGGGAAAGATAGCTCTTTTTTTTATTTGGGCTAAGGTGTCGGATACCTGTCAACCCCTGCCCACTTTCGGGAAATTCCCCCCGCCATTGCCAAGGCTTCCCGAAAGTTGCTGAGGTGCGCCAACCCCGCCCACCAATTTCAACGACCTTGCTAAGGGTAGGGGATACCTTATTCCCTTCTGCGGACAACTTTCGGGAAGCCGGTGGGGGTGCTGTTGCGCGCCTGACGCGCCCCACTTTCGGGAAGTTCCCCCCCGCCATTGCCAAGACTTCCCGAAAGTTGTGAGGTACGCCCACTCCGCCCCCCAATTTCAACCACGCTACGAAGGGTAGTGGATACGTTACTCCCTTCTGCGGACAACTTTCGGGAAGCCGGTGGGGGTGCGGGGCGAGCTTCCCGAAAGTGCCACCTTCTAAATTTCAAGCAAAGGAACGATTACAGCTCTAAAGCTTTTTTCAAGCGCTCTTTCAACTGATCAAAGATGGCATCTGAAACCTCGCCTAGTTCACCAGTAAAGATTGCGACATCCAGAGTGGCCAGCTTATCCATTTTGAACACCGAGGGCCTTCGCAGGCCGCTGATGCCAAAATCAGGGTGCGTAGTATCCAAAACAAATTCAGTGTCCGCCAAGTGAGGCGGCACTACCGATGAAATGAAAGCGACGATAACGTCAGAAGCATGCTTTTTACGGGAAGTAAGCACAACTGCCGGGCGCCTTTTGGCAGTGGTCAAGTCGGTAAACGGAAAGCGAGTGAGTACGATTTTCTTCTTGTCCATCAGTCGTAGCGTACTTTCAGGTTTTCATCTGAATAGATGTCTTCCGCTTCATCGTGCAAGAAATCCAATGCGCCGCTGTCCAGAGACAGCTGACCGATTTCGCGCCCGTTAATGTCATCTTGAGCGATTACCTCCGAGCCGAGAAAGACGACGATGACTTCCTGGGGCAATTTCACCTCCACTTTTTCCAGCAACCGCAATTCTTTACCATCATAAATTGCTCGTACGCTGACCATAATTTCGTTTTCATAGATAAACAGCATAGCCCGGTGACAAGTTCTAAATATTGCTTTTAGCGGCTTTTCGGCTTAAACTTTCCCCCCCCCTCCCCCGTCTAATCGCCGAATCAAACCTTAATGCCCATGAAAAATGCGCTTACCATCCTGCTACTGGCGCTGTGTTCTTGCCTCGCAGCCCAACCACTCTACTTCCCGCCTTTGTCTGGTGATGCTTGGGAGGCTACCCCCCCGGAAGAGCTGGGCTGGTGCACCGAGCGGGTCGAGCGCTTGCTTGAATTTGTGGAAGAGAGCAATGCCAAGTCCTTCCTCATCCTCAAGGATGGGCGGATAGTTGTTGAACGGTATTTTGGCGATTATACTCAGGATTCATTGTGGTACTGGGCATCGGCAGGCAAAAGCCTCATGGGGGCCATGATGGGATTGGCACAGGAAGACGGCTATCTGGATATTGAAGAGCTGGCGAGCAACTACCTGGGGACAGGCTGGACAGAATGTCCGCCCGACAAAGAGGCGCTCATCCGCATCCGCCATCAGTTGTCCATGTCCACTGGGCTGGATGATAGCCTGGAGCCGCCCGGCGGTACCAGCAATTGCTTCGATCCGGAGTGCTTTCAGTACCTGGCGGATGCCGGCACCCGCTGGGCATACCACAATTCGCCTTACCGCATCGTGCAAAACGTCATGGAAACCGCTACTGGTCAAAACAAAAACATCTACACCCGCCAACGCCTGGGCAACCGCATCGGCATGAAGGGCTTTTGGTTCAATTACATTTACTACAGCACGGCCCGCGATATGGCGCGTTTTGGCCTGTTCACGCTGGCTCGTGGTCAATGGGCGGGCGATGCCGTGATGGCTGATACGGCATATTTCAATGCTATGGTCCGTACTTCCCAACCCATGAATCCGGCATACGGCTACCTATGGTGGCTCAACGGCAAAGATTTTTACCTCTTGCCCGGCTTGCAGTTCCCTTTTCCTGGCCACCTCATCGCTTCCGCCCCTGCCGATTTGATTGCCGCGATGGGGCGCGACGAACAGCGGATCTACATTGTGCCCAGCGAAGGCCTGATCGTGGTGCGCCAGGGCAACAGCGCCGGAGGTGTCAACCCTACTTTGTCATCTTTCGACAACCAGCTCTGGCAGCGCATCATGGAGCTGCCCTGTGCTACAGTTACCACTGAGGCCAGGCCGAGCCGGCAAGCATTGCGCTTGTCGCCTAATCCCGCCAATGATTGGGTTGAGGTCCATGCGCCGCATCCCATGCTTGAACTCCGCCTGTTCAATACTCAAGGTCGGCTACTGCGCCACTGGGCAGCAAAGGCCTCTCAAGAGCGGATTTCTTTGCAAGGGCTGCCGCCTGGGGTGTACTTCCTGCGTGCCCGCTCTGCCCAGGGGCCGATGTCAGCACGTCTGGTCGTAGAGTAGCTTGGGCGTCAAAATGCCATCGGGTCGGGATGAAGGAAGGTGTAGCCCAATTGCTCCTTTACCTTATTATTGGAGACGATTTTGAAAGGGTAATCATCGCCGCTAATAAATTCTGGCCTGGGCAAGCCAAGTTGTTGCGCCTGATGGGCGTAGAGCTTGGCGCGGGAGGGATGTTCATCAGCGCACACATTGAATATCTCGCCCCATTTTTGCTGTTGGATGACCGCCTGGATGAGGCCGATGCAATCATCCAGATGGACGAGGTTGACGGGGGCCTCACCTCCGGGCAGACCCTTTTTACCAGCAAAAAAACGCCCGGCCTTGCGGTTTCCGCCTACCAGGCCCGCCATGCGCAGGATAGTCGTTTGTGGCTGGTGCAACTGCCTGAGGAAGCCTTCGATTTCGGCCAGAGCCCGCCCGGAGGGCGTCGATGGGTTGAGGTGGTCCGCCTCACTCACCACGCGCTTTTCGTCGCCATAGACGCTAGTCGAGCTTACAAATATCAAGTGCTGGATCGGGCTGCCCTGGACAGCTTGCAGGATAGCTTTGATCTGCAAAGGGTGCGTTTTTTCTACATCCGGGTTTTGCCGCCCGCCTGGCGGGATATTCACGATCAACAAATCGGCATCAAAAAAGCGCTGCGGCTCAGGGCCCTGCACGGCTTCGTCTACTTCGATTAAAAAGGGGTGAATCCCAGCTTCGCGCAGGCGCGCCAGCTTTTCCGGCTGGGTCGTTGAGCCGTTTACTTCATAACCGGCTGCTGCCAGGTGTGCGCCTAACGGCAGGCCCAGCCAGCCGCAGCCCAAAATAGAAATCCGTCGAGTCATAGCAAAAGTTTTTTACCGGCCCAATCTGCCTTCGTTAACAACAAATCTGTCGTCTTTTTGCTTTCATATACAGCAGCAAAGTTCAACCAAACTCAGAAAGCGATGGCTTACCGCCCGATCAATTGCACTTATTACGACGAATTGGAAGCCCTGGCGACGCTACATCGCCACTGCTTTATCCATTACCTGGCCCCCAATGGGCAGCCCGTGACGGCAGAAGGGCAGATCAAAGATTTTTTCATCCGTGACAAAGTAGAATACTTGCTCCTGGATAGCGGCCAGGAAATCCGCCTGGATTGCCTGATCAGCGTCAACGGCAAGGCGTTGAAGGATTATTAGAGCTTGCCCTTTGGGCTCAGGCGCTAATACTCGTAACAACCGACATCCGGCATAAGCTGGTCACGCATTTTACCATCCAGATCAATCGGGATACCCGGGAGAGGTAGTGCCTGGCCGAGGGCGATGGAGAGGCTGTCGAGCCGGAAATCCCGTTCGTTTACATTAGCGAAGAGCTTGTCGTCGCGGTTGCCGCGGATGCAGGTGGCGCATTGATTTTCAAAGAAGTTGGCATACAAGCCACTCTGCTGGGTGAGCAAGCGGTCTACGCGCACGACGCAGTTGAGGAACCGGACGTCAAAAAAATCAGGTACCTGCCCGCCAAAGAGGTCGCTGAGCTGGAGTTCGTCAGCGCGGGAGCCAAAGAAGATGCAATTGGTAAAAGCCGCTTTCAGTGGGGCCTCCCGGCGTATTTGGCAGTTGAGGAAATCATCGTAGCAGAAGAAATTGCTCATACTCAGGGCCGAGGCATCGACGCCATAGCTGGCCAGGGTGCAATAGGTAAATTCGTAGTCACCCCCTTGTACCAACTGTACGGAAGTGGCCTGGTTGTTATAGACCAGGCAATTAGTGAGGCTGATGCTGCTGCGAAAGCCGATGATGCCGCTGCTGGAGGTATTATAGAATTGACTATTGATGGACGTAAGTTCTGCCAGGGAATCCACGTAGACGCCAAAGACAGAATTGCGCACCGTCGTCCATTCCAGGCGGTTGCCTTTGCTGCCTTTGCCGAGGATGATGCCCTGCCATTGGCCGGCGGCGTTTTGGAACCCTTCCTCCAGGCGGTCACCCTGGATGATTACGGGTTGCTCCTGGGTGCCGAGCACGCGCAGGCTGCCTCGGCTCAGGGTATAAATGATGCCGTCGTTGAAAACGCCGAACAGATCGTTTTGGGCAATGCCGCCATGCACGTGGATGCGCGTACCGGCAGCAATTTCCAGCGCGCAGCTATCGATGAGTATTTCGCCATAGATGACATAGGGTTTGGGGTCGTCCCATCGGATCGTCCCATTGTTGCAGCTCAGCAATACCGGTACGCCTTTATTGAAGCGGCTGGGGAAGTAGTTGGCGTTTTGCCCCCAGGCTTCGAGCAGTACTTCCTGCTTTTTATCCCCGGATTCGAACACGATTTTATCTTCGATGACAAAAGGGCTGGCCGAAAGTGGCTGATCGGGGTCGATGGTTACTTCAACAAAGATGTAGATGCTATCATTGGGCCAGATTTCTGCGTTTTCAACTTCATCGCCTGGGATGCCATCGACATTCATGCGGAAGCGGCCAGCCTGGTTGCCGGCGATGCTCACTTTGCCGATGCGAACTGGGCGGTTGTTGCGGTTAAAGACCTTGAAAGAGCGGGTTGCGGAGCCCAACTGGGTAAAAACCGTGTCGAAGCGCAGCGTATCTACCGAAAACTCCAGTTGAAAGTTGCCGTCAGTGATGAAGTCCATTTCATCTTCGCAAGCGGTAAAAGCCAGGGCCAGTAAGCCGATAATCCAAAAGTGCTGATATTTCATATGTATTAAACTGCTTTAGGGCGACACTATTGCCGGGCCAAAAATAATATTCTCCGGCTGATTACAATTGGAATTAACACCGGCCTCAAGGTGTTGGACATAATGGTTATACCATTTACTGGATTAGGCCCTTAAATGTTTCAGTCAGAGTAGTAAAGTTGTACATATTTCTACTACCTTTGCAGAGCAAAACAGCGCAGTCCTTTGGAGCAACCGATAATTGACGTCATCATACCGGCTTATAATGAAGAGGAGTCCATTGGGCTAGTGCTGGCAGACATTCCCAAGGGGCTGGTTCGTGAAGTGATCGTCTGCGATAACGGCAGCACCGATCAGACCGCAAAAGCCGCGCGCTTAGGAGGGGCCACCGTGGTGGAAGAAAAGCGCAAAGGTTATGGAGGTGCCTGCCTTAAAGCCATTGAATACCTGAAACAGCAGCCCGAAAGCCAATGGCCTGATATCGTCGTTTTCCTGGATGCGGATTATTCTGACCATCCTGAAGAAATGCCGCAGGTATTAGCCCCGATTATTGAAAGAGCCTGCGATTTATGCATCGGCTCCAGGGCGTTGGGCGCAAGCCAGCCCGGCGCGATGATGCCTCAGCAGATTTTTGGCAACTGGCTGGCAACTAACCTCATCCAATTGATTTACAACTATCGCTTTACCGATTTGGGCCCTTTCCGGGCAATACGTTTTACCCAGTTGCTGGCGCTCGATATGCGGGATCAGGATTTTGGCTGGACGGTAGAGATGCAAGTAAAGGCAGCGAAAAAAAAAATGTGCTGCGAAGAGGTGCCGGTGCGTTACCGCAAACGAGTTGGCGTGTCTAAGGTATCGGGTACATTGCGCGGCTCAGTACTTGCCGGGCATAAAATATTATGGACGATATTTAAATTGCTTTGAAAAAAACTCAGAGCTTTAACAAATTATTAAAAAACTTTTGCAATGACATCTGTGGTTGCCTATGTGGCTTTGGGAGTTTACACTCTGGCGCTATTTTACATTACGGTGTATTGTTTGATGCAGTTCAATCTTTTGTACCACTACAAGAAGCTGAAGCGCAAAGAAGAGGGTGAGAGGCAAGAAGGACATGCTGTGCGTGATGAATACTTCTCACATGCCCGGGCTTCCTCTGCTGGGGTTTTAAATCAGAAGTGGCAAAATGCTGCTCCAGGGGGGGCTGATGTAGCCCTGATGGTTGAGGAAGAGGTGGCACAGGCTTACCCCTTTGTCACGGTCCAACTGCCCATTTACAATGAAATGTACGTGGTAGAGCGCCTCATCGATTGCATCGCTGCTTTTGATTATCCGCGCGACCGCTTCGAGATACATATCCTGGATGATTCAACTGATGAGACTTTTGAGATCACGCGCCAAAAGGTGGAGGAATACAAGGCCCGCGGTATTCAGATCGAACAGATACGCCGGGAAAAGCGTCAAGGCTATAAAGCGGGTGCTTTGCGTGATGCCATGCAGTACGCCAAAGGTGAATTTATTGCTATTTTTGATGCCGACTTCCTGCCGCGGCCGGATTTCCTGAAGAAGACCATCCCTCATTTTGAAGACAGTGCGGTAGGGGTAGTGCAGACCCGCTGGGAGCACATCAATGAGGATTACTCACTCATTACGCGCCTGCAGGCCTTACAGCTCAACGTCCACTTTACGGTAGAGCAGGTAGGGCGCATGGCGGGCAATTATATGTTGCAGTTCAACGGCACAGCTGGGGTTTGGCGCCGCAAAACTATCGAGGATGCTGGGGGCTGGGAAGCCGACACGCTCACCGAAGATTTCGACCTCAGCATCCGCGCTCAATTGAAGGGCTGGAAAATCAAATATCTGGAAGCTATTGGTTCTCCCGCAGAGCTGCCCGCCGAGATGAGTAGCCTGAAGTCCCAACAGTTCCGTTGGATGAAGGGCGGAGCCGAAACGGCCAAGAAGATGCTACCCACGGTTTGGCGCTCCAACCTCACCCCTTGGCAGAAGCTACAAGCCACGGTGCACTTATTGTCCAGCACCATTTTTGTGTTCGTGCTTATTACCGGGCTTTTCAGCGTGCCGCTCTTGTTTTCGCTGGGTGAGCTCATCGAGATGGGCTTCAGCAAAAACTTCTTTGCCTACTTCCTGCTCGGCCTGTTATCCATTATTGCCGTTTATTATGTGGCCAATGTACAGGCACCAGTGCATAAAGACGAGACTTTCCAAAAGTCTTTGTGGCGTTTCATCGGTTTGTTCCCTCTGTTCCTGGCACTTTCCATGGGGCTGGCTTTGCACAATACTATCGCAGTAATCGAGGGCTATCGGGGCAAGAAATCGCCTTTCGTGCGCACGCCTAAGTTCAATATCAAAACTATCAACGATAGCTTTAGCAGCCGGAAGTACCTGAGTGGCGATATTTCCTGGACGACTATCTTTGAAGGCGTACTGGCGCTTTACTTCATCGGCGCGGTTATCGGGGCATTTTACTTGCAGAATACTACTTTTCTGGTCTTTCACCTGATGTTGGCCTTGGGTTACGGCGGGATATTTTGGTTTACGTTGCGGCACTTGCGCTTGCGTTGATCAAGCTGGGGTTAGGAGCTTAGGGGCTGGCGGGGATGATTAGTACCCCGCCAGCCGACACACATTTCTCTATGCGCTTAATGACTCCTGCCTCCCCATTCCGATGCGTTGCATCCAAATGGAGGGAGCTTCCCATTTTATGTTTGGTTATTGCCGTGATGTTTGCCATGGCAGTTTTGGCATTAGCGTACCTGCCGGGTCAAGCTGATTTTGGGTTGATTGCCGCTTTCTATATCCCCGCCTTTATTTTGTACCTGCTGATCTGGCAGTTTGCCGAGGGGCGTGGGTCCTTACAGTTTTTTATGGTGCTGGCCGTTTTGCTGCGCGTGTTGCTCCTGCTGGCCTTCCCACAGTTGTCTGACGACATCTATCGTTTCATTTGGGATGGGCGGCTCATCAACCAGGGTATCAACCCTTTTGCCCATCCTCCGGCTTATTACCTGCAAGAGGGGCAAAGCTTACCTGGCCTTAGCTCTGAACTATTCGCTCAACTCAATTCGCCGGACTACTTCACCATCTACCCTCCTTTGGCGCAAGCTGTTTTCGCTGGTGCCTGCTGGCTATCCCCGCACAGTATCGCTGGCGCAGCCCTGGCGATGAAGCTGCCCTTACTGGCTTGCGAATTGGGTAGCCTCTGGCTTTTGCCACGTTTGCTGAAGCGTTTGGGGCTGCCAGATAAAAATGCGCTCTTATACTCGCTCAACCCTTTGATCTTAATTGAGGTCATGGGCAACCTGCATTTCGAGGGCGCCATGATTTTTTTCTTCCTGCTAGGTTTTTGGCTACTGCTCAGTGGCCGTTGGGCGCTTTCGGCTGGGGGCATGGCGCTGAGTGTGGCGGCCAAGCTCTTGCCGCTCATGTTTTTGCCTTTTTTTATCCGCCGACTGGGTTGGCGGCGCAGCTTGGGGTATTTTTTCTTGTTAGGGCTGGCCTTGCTGGTGTTTTTTGCCCCGCTGTTGGGCGGAGCATTTTTCGCAGGCTTCAGCAATAGCCTGGAGCTCTATTTCCGCAAATTCGAGTTCAATGCGAGCATCTACTATTTGCTGCGGTGGGTTGGATTGCAGTGGAAGGGGTATAATGCCATCGCCCAAATCGGCCCTTATCTCGCCTTGCTCGTTTTTGGCGGGATCGTGCTTGCTGCCTGGCGGGACAAAGGCCTGACCTGGCAAAGCCTACCGCCCTGGCTACTGCTAGCGATATGCCTCTACTTGGCGCTGAGCCCTACGGTCCATCCCTGGTATGCCAGCCTGCCCATCGCTTTATCAGCCCTCACGCGTTTCCGCTTCCCGATTCTATGGTCAGGCCTTATCTGGCTCACCTATATTAACTATAGCTATCCTACTTATCAGGAAAACCATTGGATCGTGGCGCTGGAATATCTGGCGGTTTATTCGTTTGCGGCTTGGGAAGTCTTCAAGGAGAAAGCCGAGGTGTTTTGATCGGCAAAATATTTCCCCGGCATTTTTATTTTGCAAATTAACTAAAAAAGCCAGAACTTGCCAGCGCATAATCTGGAAGTATTCACCGCGAGAAGCAGGCATTTGTGAAGAGGCATCAAATCTTCCCCTTGCAGGGGGCTATTCAGCACTACGATTGGGGGGGGTATGACTACTTGCCTGGGCTGCTAGGCATTGGCAATGAGCCCCGTGAACCCTATGCGGAGCTATGGCTGGGCACCCACCACCGCGCGCCAGCCATGGCACGAAAAAATACCCATGCTATCCCGCTCTCCGATTTGCTGGAGCAGTATCCGGAATATCTTGGAGCGCATATCCTGGAGCGCTTTGATGGCCGGCTGCCCTATTTGTTAAAAGTGCTGGATGTACGGCAGATGCTCTCTATACAGGCACATCCCAATAAGGCGCAGGCAGAGGCTGGCTTCCATCGGGAAAACGCCCAGGGCATACCATTGGAGGCTTCGTATCGCAATTTCAAAGATGACAACCACAAGCCAGAGGTCATGGTGGCTTTGACGGAGTTTTGGCTGCTGCATGGCTTCCGCCTGGAAAAAGACCTTGCTCGCCTTTTGAAAGAGGTGCCGGAATTCCAGCCCTTGCAGCCTTGGTTTGCCAACCATAGCATCTATGCCCTTTATCGGGCTATCATGGAATTGCCCCAGCCGGATGTAGATGGCCTCCTCGTGCCTATGGAGCGCCGCTTGCGGCCATTAGCTGCTGCGGGCCAGCTCGATAAAAGCCAGCCAGAGTATTGGGCAGCGCGCGCTTTTGAACAGCACCAATTGGAAGGCAGACATTACGATCGCGGCATTTTCTCCATCTTTTTTCTCAATTTGGTAAAAGTATTTCCCGGCCAGGGCATCTATCAAGGGGCAGGCTTGCCGCATGCCTATCTCGAAGGCGTCAACGTAGAGTTGATGGCCAATTCGGATAACGTTTTCCGCGGCGGGCTGACTTCCAAGCATATCGACCTGCCAGTCTTACTGGAACACCTCGATTTTCAGCCCGTCGTGCCCCAATTACTATCTGGCGAGCGCATCTCCAGCGCCGAATGGGCTTTCCGCACGCCCGCGCCAGATTTTCAGCTTAATAAAATAGTGCTTTCCGCTGGGGAATTTTACCAGGCTCAAGCCCCTCAGGGGCCGGAAACCCTCATCGTCATCGAAGGAGAAAGCTCGATCGTTGGAGGCCCGACTTTCCAGCGTGGCCAGTCCTTCTTCATTCCTGCCGGTGAGGCTTACGCCCTACGCGGTGAACAGGATAGCTTGATTTTCAAGGCGCTGGTGCCAGAGTAGCCGCTTAGTAGGCTGCTGGTTAAGCCTGTACCCGCAAATGGAGCGAGGCCCCATGGCGTGTAGCCCCCGTAAATGATCGGCAATCGCCTTATTGCCTGGTCTGTGCGGTAGACTCCACAAGGCTTTTCAGGGTCACATTATCCCGGCGGAGTTTTTTCCCGTCGCGGAAAAACTCCAGGCTGATGCGATCTCCGGGGCGGAATTGGGCCACCTGCTCTTGCAGCTCAGGCGTAGAGTTGGTGGGGATGCCATTGATGCTTAGGATGACGTCTCCCAAACGCAGGCCTGCTTCAGCGGCGCTACTCCCTCGGCTTACGTTGGTGATATAGACCCCCGAGATGGCAGGCAACGATAGTTTATTGGCTATCTCAGATGTTACGTCAGAGATGCCCACGCCTAAGATGGCACGTTGCACTTTGCCAAATTCGCGTAGATCGTTGATTACTTTGCGCGCCAGGTTGGAAGGGATGGCAAAGGAATAGCCTTCAAAACCACCCGATTCACTGAGGATAGCTGCATTGATGCCGATTAACTCCCCTCGCTCATTCACCAGCGCGCCTCCGCTGTTGCCAGGGTTTACGGCAGCATCAGTTTGGATGAAGGACTCCACGGCATAAGCTTCACGAAGGATATTGATACTCCGGGCTTTAGCGCTGATGATGCCGGCTGTTACGGTAGAAGAGAGGTTGAAGGGATTGCCTACGGCTAGCACCCATTGCCCTACTTCAACCTGCTCAGAGTTGCCATATTCCAGGAAACTCAGGCCAGCGGCATTAACTTTTAGCAATGCCAGGTCCGTAGCGGGGTCGGAGCCGATGAGTTTTGCTTCCTCCTTGCGCTTGTCGTGGAAGGTGACTTCAATTTTAGAGCCATCAGCAGTGACATGATGGTTGGTGATGATGTAGCCGTCGGGCGAGATGATGACCCCGGAGCCAGAAGACATGCGATAGCCGCTGGCGCTAAGGGTGTTGATATTGACTACTGCTGCCGTTACTTTTTTAGAAGTTGACACGAAATCTACGCTTGAACTGGCTGCCCATTGTCGTGGTTTTGCATTGATCGGGGCCTCCGCCACATTCACCAAGCGTGCCGGCAGCGCCGGTTCTACCGCAGCAGGCATGGGCTGATAATAGTGCGTAAAAAGGAAGAAAGAAAAGATGCTGCTACTTACAGCAATGCTAATATTCAGCAAGATGCTCTTCATGGGTTTTGATTTTTAGCTTTGATGTTTTTTAGCTCTTAAAATAAAGTAAACGGTTTTCGGCCCATTAATGATTGAAGCCAGGGCATTTTTCGATAAAAAAAGGCCGCCCGGAGAAGGCGGCCGTCTGACAATCATGAGAAAACCACATTAGGAAAGATGCGGGACTTGGTGGGCAGCTCCGCATCTTGCTTTATAGTTGGTCCAATTTGTCGAGCTGATATTTTTTGATCAAGGCAGTAAGTTGGGCGGCATAGTGGCTGTCCTGATAGTAGGCAGAACGCCCCAAAGCTTTAGCCCACTGCTCATAATTGTTGCCCAATTTGAAGAGCTCGGGCAGTTCTTGCTGTAGCAGGTGGCTGTGGGCTCTCCAGTTCTCCCAGGCGTTATTGAACTGGCGGCCAGCGGTCAGCGCGCCGAAATGATTGTTGCGGCGTGCAGCATCGGGGTGCTCGCCTGCATGGCTTTCCAGCAGCCCCTGTGCCATTTTGATGCTGGCCGGGATGCCGAACTTTTGCATTTCCGATTGAGCCACCTTCTCAAAACGCCGGATGTAGTCTCTGGCCAGGCCATCATCCAATTCCCTGGCTGATCCTTTGGCTGGCTGCTTGATAGCCACGGCTTGGGCGAGCCCCATTTGTTCTGCCTCTCCCGTATTGCTGGCAAAACCAGCTAAGGGCGCTTTCATATTGACCGAAAGCTGGATGTCTTTTTTGGTGAGGATAAAAAAGGCCAGCGCTGCCAGCGCTACTTTATACCAGGATATCTTCAAATTCAGGAATGCGCCCGCGGTCAGGTGGTGGAAGCGGTATTTCAGCGCTACCCATACTTTGTACAACCCTTTTGCTAGCTTCTGTAATAAGAAGCCCAGGGTGATGTCTTCCAACCTGATCGTACCCTTCCCGGAAATCTGGCCGCCCGGCCGGGAAGGCCTGCTTTGCTGCGCTTGCCTGCCAGGCATGGTAAAAGGTTCGTGTCTTTTATCTTTCATGGCACTTGTTTTTTGAAAACCTTTTGTATCTTTATGGTGCAGGGGCGAATCTTATTGTTTTAACCTCGCCCGCCGATGCGACAAAATTAAAACAAATAGTTTTCATTTGCAACTTTTTATCAAAACAATTTATGTCAAAAATGAGCAATTTTTCAGAAAGTATTGTAAATCAGAGATTCAGGAAGGTGTATCAAGAGCTGGAAAAGGAAAATCTCATCAAAGGTAAATCGGATATAGCTAAAAAGTTGGGGACTTACAACCACGTTGTCAATAGCATCCTCAAAGGGCAGCGCAACATCACGGTTGAGCAATTACATAAACTATTGGAGCACTATAATATCGATGCCAATTATCTCTTTGGCATGTCGGATGAAATGTTTGCATCGGGGCATGGCGGCCTGCCATCGCGTTCTATGGCCGATCGGCAGCGCGGCCCGCGCGACAACATCATGCTCGTGCCCGAACGGGCCTTGGCGGGCTATGCGTTGGAATATCAAGACCGGGAATTCATGGATTCGCTGCAAAAATTTTCAGTGCCTGGCATGGAGGGTCAACTCCTGGCTTTCGAGATTAGCGGCGATAGTATGATGCCCACCATTACTAATGGTGATACGGTTATCTGCGAACCATTAGAACGTGGCACCCCTTTACGCGACAACCACGTTTACGTCATCGTAACCGATGTGGTGGTTGCTAAGCGCGTACAGCAAGTGCGCGAAGGGGCCGAAGTGGCTCGCCTCCGCCTTATCTCGGATAATAGCATTGTTTACAAGCCCTACGAAGTCGAATTGGAAGATATCCGGCAAGTACTAAAGGTGAAATGCCGTTTGACCGCCCATGCGATCGCTTGATCGCTTCTTATGTTTATGGTTTAATCTTTATTACAGGCGCTGAAAGCTCACCCGCAGAGCACGCTTTTATACCCTTTTGTTTTATTGAGCTCATTATTATTCGGCATCATGATATACTATCATTAGAAAGCAATTAGAATAATCTGATTTTTCTAATCCCTGCCTTTTTACCGTCGCTGTTTATAGGCAACTATTATTAGAAAACTATTAGAGTACCTGTACTAACGCAAACAGGGTATATTAGATGGGGAAAACTGGTATATATTTGTACCGTCAAGTTAATGATAAGACGACCCTACATAGGGATACTTACATAAGCTTCCATTGAGAAGCAGGCATTGAGAGGCAAAACAAGACGACCTGAGAAAAAAGATGGCCCTACTTTGGTTTTTGTGAAGTGCTCGTTTTTTTCTTATGACTGATGAAAGTTAACAAATCAATCCCATGAACAAAAAAATTACACCATTTCCTTTGCGTGATGCTTTCCTGCATCCGCGCTTTTTCTCGATATTTCTATCAATAATTCCCAAACAACGTTAAACGCGATGGCTTTGTGGCGGCTTCAGTATAAGCATCTGCTCACTCTGCACGCCATTCCATCGCCTTAGCTCCTGCTATAGAGGCAGCTAGCATTTCGTGGTTTTGTTTAGCACTTGGCTTCTGGCCTGTGCACCCTCCCTGGCAAAGGCCGGGAAGTTCCTGACGACCTATTTTCAAATTTGGAATGACCTATTTTTTATAATCTTTTTAACAAATTGTGATCTTTATGGAAAGAACGAAATTTACCTTCGCTTC
Source organism: uncultured Phaeodactylibacter sp. (assembly GCA_964432875.1). GTDB lineage: Bacteria > Bacteroidota > Bacteroidia > Chitinophagales > Saprospiraceae > JACJYE01. The sequence goes on from CAYSPJ010000021.1 coordinate 52,008, forward strand.
TCCATCAAGCTGGATCAGCGCAATCGCTTTTGCCCTGATCTTCGGCTTGACCGGGATCCAGCAGCTCTCCGCGCAGCTTACCCTGCAGGTATCTGATGGATCCGGTGGCACCCCACCTGCCACCCTCAACTTCGCGCCGCCGGAAGGCGTGTGCGGAGCGAGCTTCCAGTGGACTGCTATCGTCTTCGATCAGCAAGGCGCTGCCAGCCTGACGGCGACCATCACCAACAACCTGGCTCAAGCTGGCGCCCTGGTGCCTTCGGCTCAGGTGTTGACGACGGACAACAACCAGGTTTACGGCATCTATGTGCTGGCTGCCGTAGGCACCAACACCCTGACGCTGACGGCTACTGGCCCGAGCGGCACTACGCAGCAGGTGTACACCATCACTGTGGCGGACACCCGTGCCCCGATCATCTACACGCCGGGCAACATGACGCTGCAGATCCCGAGCTGCTCGGCTACCGGCCTGGTCCCGGTCAACTACACCTACGCGGTGGTGGATGACTGCGACCTCAACCCGATCTCTTTCCCGGCTGTGGTCGTCACTGGCCCGGCTAGCGGCTCGCTGGTCGGTGTCGGCAACTACACGGTGTCTATCACGGCTACCGATGATGCCGGCAACTTTGCTACTTCTAGCTTCAACATCGCGGTGACACAATCCGCTAGCCCGGCGCCCATCGTGGACGTATCGGGCAACGGCCAGTTCCAGGTGCCGGCTTGCTTGCCGAACACCTTTGTGGTCTTCTCCGGCAACGTGATCGACTGCGACATCGACGCGGGCGACAACCTCACCGGCCAGATCACCGTCGCCGGCGCCCCGCTGGCCGTCACCTACACCCTCGCGGAAGACGGCTTCGCTTACTTCGAAGCTACGGGCAACCTGGCACCAGGCACCTACCTGGTGCTCGTCACCTATGGCGGCGTGACCGTCGACCACCTGGTGACTGTCGTACGGGATGCCAACCGCGCCCCGGATGTCTTTATGCCAGGCAACCTGACTTACCTGCTGCCTGCTTGCGTCAACCAGCTGAACGCCCGCTGGGCAGTGACCATCACCGACGACTGCGACGCGACCATCACTGGCGCTACCTTCCAGTTGAACGGCGCGCCGATCACCCCGGTGACTGCCAATACCGCTGCTGGTTATTTTGAGTTCCTGACCCTGCTGACGCCTGCTTCCAACGGTGCCGTCATCACCGCTAGCTACACCGATGGCGGCGGCTTGACTCGTACGGTCAACGCTACTCTGCAGGTCGTGAACCAGCCCGATACTTGGGCGCCGATCATCGTGTATCCTTCCCAGGATATCAACGTGGCCTTGGACCCCTGCCAGACCGGCCCGGCCATCCTCTTCTTTGAAGTGACCGCTACCGACAACTGCAGCGGCAACGTGACCCCGACGGTGACCATCACGCCCGCTGCTGCTGGCGCGATCGTCTTCCCGAGCATCGGCGGCGACACCTACGGCGTGGCTGCTTTCCCGGGCACTTACCAGATCCTGATCCAAGCTACCGATGCGGCTGGCAACACCCGCTTCGAAGACTTCTTCATCGTAGTGACCCAGGCCCCGGCCCCGCCGACCAACCTGGCTTGCAACACCAACATCAACGTCACGCTTGACGCCAACTGCCAGCGCCTGATCACTGCCGATATGGTATTGGAAGGCTCTTTCGGCTGTGCAGACGAGAGCGATTTCGCGGTCAACATCGTCAACGACAACAACCCGGCGAACGGCAACATCCTTGATGGCCACGGCCAGTTCGTATATGATGTCAAGTACATCGGCCCGACCATCACGGGCCCGGGCCAGGGCAACCTGCAGGTGACCACGGTCAATACCGCTGGCTTCAACGGCGCGCTGGCGCCGGCCAACTGGCAGGTGACCCTGCCTG
>CAYSPJ010000022.1:0-14740 GCA_964432875.1 uncultured Phaeodactylibacter sp.
GGCAGCCATTGGAGGAGGGGGCGCAGCTGCCTGGCCCCCTTGAACTTTTTATGCCCCTCCTTGCACGCTTGCAGATCAGGCCTCCGGCACAGACGCTCCCCTACCTGTTTCGCCAAGCGCAGGGCAGGTATTAGCTGATATATACCATGCGTAAAAATGTGTCCTAATAGTAGCCGCTGGAAAGAAGGGGGCAGGGTATGATCGAGCTGAGTGTGCTGCCATCGCCTCACATCAGGCATCAGTAATTCGCACTATATACAAGGAGAGGCTGGCGCACTACGCCGATGGGAGGCATAAACAGTGAAATTCCTTAAAAAAATCCGGCACTGCAGCTAGCTACAGTGCCTTAATCTAACGCAAGGCTTAGCACTAACTCATGTCCTTAAAACAGCTTGTGCCAGACCTGGACTTGCTTTGCAACCGGGGCGAAAGTTGCCATTAGAAGACGAAGCCGCGGCAAGATCATACGACTCCCCCTTGCCCCTACTACTTTCGGGGGTTGAATGATAATCTTTAGCTCTCGACCTTAACCTCGGCCACAAACCTCACCATTAATCTGCCATTTTCCCTCCCTTCAATTCCTCTTGGTACTCCCGCAACACAGCCCATTCGCCATTATGCGCCAAGCGGGCCTGAGCGGGCCAGGTTCCCGGGTCGTGGATGCGGAAGCTAGGGCCGGCGGCATCGAGAATGGCTTTGATTTGTTCCAGGTCGGCGGTAGCCAGGCTCTCCCAATCTCCAATGCCTGCTTGCTTGAGCAGTTCTTCGATTTTAGAGCCGATACCCTCGATGATTTTCAGGTCTTCAGGGTCATTAGATAGTGCGCCAGAGGTGTTTTTGCGGAATGCATCCGGATTATCTTGCTTTTTCAAAGCCAGGTTAGCCGCCTGCTCCACCCATTGGTCGCGCTCAATCCGGCCTTCGAAGTATTGGATGGCAGCGGTCACTTCCTGGATGCGGGCGGAATCCCAGGCCGCTATTTCGTTGTAGGTATATACTCCGATCTCATTGAGCTTGCGCTCCAGGAAAGGGCCGATGCCCTCGATGCGGGTCAGGTCGTCCCATTCGGGCATATCTTCGGGCAGGATGAGTTTTTCGTAAACTTTCTTCTGGTCAGGGCTGAACACTTGAGCTGGCTCCTCCTCAATCAGTTCGGCATCCGGCATTCCCGGGCGAGGGTGCAAAGGGCCCACTTCCAATGGTGCCATGCTCTCTTGAATGGAGGTAGCCAGGCTCATGCCCCGGCTATTTTCTTTGATAATACCAGTCAATTCGTTGCGCAGCTCGACATTTTCGCCTTCCAGGCGCTCCAACTTGGCCTCCATAGCCTCCAGGCGCTGGCGGGTGGCGTTGTAGATGCTTTGGATTTGTGCCAGGCTATTGAGCGACTGGTCTTCCTCTTCCAGGGTGGTGGAGAGCTCCTGATTTTGTGATTGCAAAACGTCGAGTTGCTGTTGCAGCATGGCCAATTGGCTAGTCAAGTAGGCTACCTCGCTGTCACGGGTAGCCAGTTGGCTGTTCAATTCAGCCAATGCCTCTGGGGCAAGCGCCTGAGTTTGGGCGGCGGCTTCCAGCGCTTCAATCTTGCGGTTGAGCTGGAAAATATCGCGGTGCAACTGTCCTTTTTCTCCATCCAGCCGCTCGGCGCGGGCCTCCGCTTCCTGAGTGGCAAAGCCCGCCTTTTTAAGGTCGGCCTCTTTTAGCGCTAGTTCTTCACGCAAGCCTTCCAATTCCGAGTGGGAATCAGCCAGCTCCTTCTCTCTTTGCTTTAGCTCTTGCCGCAGCAGCTTGACGCGGCGGCTCCGCAGGATGTACCCCAACAGCAAGCCAAACAAAAAAGCAATGAGCATGATAAACAGGATGGCGTAGCTGTCCTGGGTATTAAACTGTTCAAAAAGCTTGATAGAATCCATATTTTTCAATTCTTAATTTCTCAACGATGATTAGCATGTTATTGGTTAGCACCTTCGACTTCAGCCTCATCCGGGTTGAAGAGGACGAAATTGACGCGCCGGTTTTTCTGTCGCCCTTCGGGGTTGTCTTTGCCATCGGGCGAAGAATTGGGTGCCGCAGGCCGTTTTTTCCCCAAGGATTCCACTTCAATTTTGGCTTTTACGCCCAGAGAATCGACGAAATATCTCCTCGCATTGCGCGCCCGGCGCAGGCCTAGGTCCAGATTGTATGCGTCGGAGCCAATACTGTCCGTATGCCCAATGATTTTCAGGCTGGCACTGGGGTTTAACCCCAGATAAGTCTTCACCGAATCGGCATAGAGCAAGAGCGGGCCGCCCGGCAGGAAAGCATCGGAATTATAGGCGAAATTGGCATCGGAGAAGGTCATGTCCCGAAAGGTGAAAACGACTTTTTCATAATCCTGCGGCACATTAGAGGGGTCATAGAGCTCGAACAGCAATGGTTCGCGCAATTGGGGGTCTTTGCTCAGGCCATGATCAAGGGAGATGCGCTCCTGAGGGACCCCTCTTCTCAACAGGAGCCGACGGATTTGGTCGGCCCGGGCCAAGCCAATATTTTCAAAATAGCCAGGAGCAATACCCTGTTCACCCTCGCGGTAAAAAGCCGTGATGGTCATGTTCCTATCGGGCCGAGCCTGGAGGATGGCGGCTACGGTATCGAGAAAAGCCTGATTGTTATCGTTTAGGCTAGGCAGGATGCTCGCCGAATCAAAGGCAAACTGGTCGTAGCCCTGCAGCAGGGCAGTATCGCCATCGGTGAGCCTGAGGTTCTTCAGGCGGTTGCTTTCCTGCGGTTGTTCCTGCCCGCAGAGCTGGCGCACCTCACAGACGAAGTACCAGCGCGCCAACAGCACATAAATGCCAAATAGTAGAAAGACCAAAAGCGCTAAAAGCCTCATAGGTGTTTAATATTGGTGACGAAAACTATCCCGGCGCTGCCCTTATTTTTTCGCCTCGGCGTTCCAGGCAGCTAAAATTAGGCATTATTGCCGTTTTCTCCATGCTTTCGCGCCAAATCTATGCTAAGATTTGCATAATTGCCGTTTATCCGCTAACTTTATTGCTAAAAGATTGCCTATGAAAATCCGCTGCCAGGCTAACAGCCTGCGCTTCCGCCTCCGCAAATCTGATGTAGAAACCCTTTCCAGAGAAGGTAGGCTCAGGGAAGAAATCGCTTTCGGCCTTTCGTTTGAACTTTATACGGCAACCATCCCTAAAATGGCTGCATCTTTGGCTAACGGCTTGCTCCGCATCGGCTTGCCCATCGGCACGGCAGAAGCCTGGATGACTTCCAATATGGTGGCCATCGAAGGGGAATTATCTCCGGGCAAGGCCCAAAACCTGCACGTCCTTATCGAAAAGGATTTCCCCTGCCAGCACCGGCCTGATGAAGATAAACAGGATACTTTTGAGGAGCTGGCCGGCTGAGGGATGGTGCTTTAAGCCTTTTGCCCCAAAAATCAGAAGGGGTGTCGGATACTTTCAAGGTGTCCGACACCCCCTCCTCTACCACGCCGCCTTGATCACTGGCAGTACCCACTCTCTCCAGGCGCTCTTGATCGTTACAAAGTAGCCCCCACTCGGTAGCCGCTCAATAGCAAAGATTTCAGTTGACCAACCCTGGGGTGCCTCGCAGCGGCGGCTCTCCCAAAGGCGGCCCTGCACATCATGCAGTTGGAGGACAACCTCCCCTGGAGCGGCCAGGAAGAAGCGGGCTGAAAATTCTGGCCCCGCAGGATTAGGGAATACGACCGGCTTGCTCTCTTCGGGCGCTGTATCCAGTATTTGCTCCGAAGGGGCAAAGCGGTAAGCCTTTGTGGCTCCCACTTCCTGACTTGCCTCCCCCTCTTGTACCAGCGGGTTGACCGGCGCTGCTATATGCAGCGTATAGTCTTCCGTTTCACCCCAACTGTATAACCCGCAACCGCTGAAGGACGTACTCCACCGCATGACGATACGCAGGCGGTACTCGCCTTGCCCCAGAGCTGTCGGCAGGGTAAATTGCCCACTGACGGCATTAGCCACAGGCATTTGGGAGAAAGCAAGCTCCTGACTGTTTTCAAACAGGCCATTCTGATTATAGTCTATCCAAATACTCCAACTTTCCGGGAAGACGCCATTGTTGTAGCCTGGATGCAAGGTGAAAGGGATAGTTTCTCCTGGCACTGCGTTCACAATCAGGTTTGAGTAGTCGCCATAGCCGCCGTCATTGCCAGAGTTGTTGCTCAAGCTGCCCAACGTGACGTGTTGAATCCATTCAAAGCTGGTATTCAGGCCGGCAGAAACACAGTATTGGATCGCCTGAGGAGTGACGTGGATGGTGTAGTCTTCCACCTCACCATATACAAAGCCTTCACAAGGCAGCGGCGTTATACCAAATGCCATGGCGATGCGCAGTAGCTTAGGCCCCGGAGAAGTACCAGCGGGGATGGATAGCGTAAATGACAAATTTCCACTGGAACTCGCGATCGGCAAAATGTATTCGCCGGCATCCTCAAAGTCGCCATCGTCGTTGAGGTCAATCCAGGCGATCCAGTTGACCAGGAAGGCGTTGGAAAAAAAGCCGGGCCAGAGCGATAGGTTAAAAGACTGCCCGGCTTCAACTTCGAGTTGAAGCGCGCTATCTTCCGCAAAAGAGGCATAGCCGCCATTATTGCCGCTGTGGTTGATGATATTGCCCAACTGTACCTTTTCAATCCAGTTGAACGCTGCATTAGCCCCTTGGCTGATGCAGTCTCCTGATGGGGGTGGCACGATTTCAAAATCAACCGTTGTGGCACAATCATTGGCATCCGTTACAGTGACCAAATAACCGCCAGGAGCCAGCATAGTTCCCTCGTTGCCAGTAGAACCGTCGGGCCAGAGGAATTGATAGGGCGGCAAGCCACCCTGGGCAGCGATGCTAACCGTTTGCCCATCTGCACCGATGGTAGCCTGGGCAAGCAGAGGTGGCGGGCCGGCTACGTTAGCCGCAGCGCTCTGCGTACAGCCGTTGCTATCCGTTACGCTTAGCCCATAGAGCCCTGCGGAGATATTGATTAGGTTGGCCAGCGTGCTGCCGTTGCTCCACTGGTAGGCATAGCTGCCCGAACCGCCAACAACCGCAGGGAAGATAGCGCCGTCTGAGGAATCGGAGCAACTGGGCGAGAATACTTCCAGGCTAATGACAGGGCTGCTCCCTGCTTGTACCTGGGCAATGGCAGCCTGTGTACACCCCCAGACATCGGTGACCGTGAGCATGTAATCACCTGGCAATAAATTGGTTATCGTGGGTGTAGTTGCCCCATTGCTCCATTGATAGGAATAGGGTGGCGTGCCATTTGAAACGATGGCGCTTGCCTGCCCACTGGCCGTATTCCCGCAGCTGGCAGCTTGTATCGTGATGCCGACATCCATCGGGCTGGGCTGGCTGATTTCAACGCTGGCAACGATGGTCGCGTTGCCATCAGAGACCGTCACCTGGTATAAGCCGGCAGCCAGGCCGCTAAGCTGCTGACTGGTGGCACCATTGCTCCAGGTAAAGCTATAATTGCCCGTACCACCGGAAGGGAAGACGATCGCCCAGCCATTGGCAACATCATGGCAAGAGGTGCTTGGGCTGGCAGTAATACTGGCTTGCAAAGAGGCCAGGCCAGTTTGCAAGCAGAAGTTGGCAGAGCTGGAAGCGCCGAAGGAACTCCCGGAAGCCAACAACTGCCCTTGAGCGTTATGCAGTTGGAAATAACCCTGGCCGGCACTGCAGCATAGGCCATTATTACCACTATCATAAATTGAAAAAACATGACAGCCCTGGGGCAGGCATAGCGGGATAGTGATGAGCTGGTTAGCCAAAGCATCGCTATACGGGCCACCACTGGCCAGTTGGTTGCCTGCCTGGTTGAATATCTTCCAGGATACCTGCCCCGGGTTGCCATCAAGCTTCAGGCTCAAGACGGCTTCGCTCTGGCAGGGGTGATGCTGATAGAATTTGGCGTAAGCCCGCCGCCCCTGCGCATCATTGGCATGGCGGGCGCTCACGCTATACCAGTTGCCTGCTGGCGCGGGAGCAGGTATGTCTAAGCTCGTGCCGCTTGTGGTAGCAATCACTTCCATAAACTTGGTGCCCATCGCATAAACATCGTATGAAATGGCGCCATTTACGGGCTCCCAAAAGATGCGAGCGGTATTACTGCCCGTGGAAGTGATATGGAAATCTGGAGTGTTCAGAATGATGAAATTGTCGCCTGCAACAGTCGTGGCGCCCCGCGAGATGCGGAAACGCGCTTGGCTGGTAGCGATGGCAGGCACGGTCCAGGCAAAATGCCGCAAATGCCCCGCTACATTGGAAGCGATGGAGGCCCAGCTCTGACCGCCATTGATGGAGTATTGAAGTGCGAACGCGCCTTGGTTTCCGGCAGCATCCCAAAACAAATCGATATTCTGCCCCGGAGATAGGCGCTCCCCCCCTTGCGGATAAACGACGGCCAACTCCTCCTGGAAAAAAGCGTAAACGAGATAGTACGCCTGCGGGCCTTGTGGGATGAGGTGCCCAAAGGCTCGGGCATTGTAAAGGCCCGGAGCAGGATTTTTGAGCACCACCTGCTCCATGTTGTTGACCCGATCAATGCCAGCGTAAGCCGGCTTGGTCAGGCTATCAATGTGGGGAAAGGTGCTGAGTTTATGGGGGAGATAAATGGCATTATTAGGCCCCTGCAGGCTGAGGTCCAGGTCGTTGACCAGGGCTTTGGCCGCCAGGGGCGAAGCAGCGGGGTCATGCCAATACAACATCACGCGCATTTCTTTGGTGCCAGCTGGCACATTAATGGAATGGCTGTGCATGGCGCTCTGGCTCATCAGCCCCGCCTGGTAATGCTGCTGCTCGATGAGGCGAAGGGCTCGGCTCCCATTGACGCGCCCCCAGCCATACTCATAGTCCGGGCCGGGACGCCCCAGGTCTTCGGCCGTATTGAGCAAGGCCCCTTTGAGCAGGGCAGAGGGCGGGTTCTGCCCATTGTGCAGATTGCGGTAGGCTTGCACGATAACGGCATAAATGCCCGCAATGGCTGGCGAGGCAGCCGAAGTGCCGCTGCCAAGCCGATACTTATCATCGGCATCAGGGGTGAGGCTGCCCTGGGCTATGGCGCAGAGGTCGGGCTTGATGCGCCCGTCTTCAGCCGGGCCGCGGCTACTGCTTGGCGACAGGATGTCGCCAAAGGTTACATTCCCTACCGCAAAGACGTTTTTACCTGCTTTTTGCCCCCCGGTAATGTTGCCATAAGCTTTGCCGTCTGGACCGATTATTTGGCCGTAGATACTGCTGCAACCACTGCTGCTGGAGTTGCCCGCCGAAAAACAATGCATCAGGTATGCGTTGCTATACACCTGGTGGTCGATATATTGCGTAGAAGAACTATAATAGCCCCCACAGCTCTCTCCATAGGACGTAGAAGTGACGATGGTGCCATAGCTTTGGAGATATTGCTCCGCATTCTGGATATGTGGATAGCCGCTGATGAGGCTGAGGTGGATGGTAGCCCCAGGTGCCAGCCCCCGGGCAAGAGGGTTAATATTGCCTGCCCCGGCAGCGATTCCAACCGTCATGTCGCCGTGGGTCCCCCAATTGGAAGTAGTCATGCTGATGACGCGCCCTTTGAGATCGGTATGGTTGACGGTCCCGTCGTCGCCAATACCGATGACCACTCCGCTGCCATTATAGTTGCTGTTGGGGGCCTGGCTTTGCCAGTTGGCGCGCATCAGGGCATTAGCCCTTTCTCCTTCCGGTTCTGGTGCCAACGGCGCTATTTCCAGAAAATAGATCGCCGGGTGATTGGCCAGACGAGGCACCTCGGCAGCATTTATTTCCAAGAATAGGCTAAAGGCATCGAACGATTGGATGGTAAAACCTATCTCCTCCAGGTGCTCCAGCATAGCTGATGGGACGATGCCCGGCATGGGCAACACCCGCAGGGAAAGTCTCCCCTCTGAATTGGCCGCTAACTCCTGCATTAAGGGCCGGCTAATCTTAAAGGAGCCTAGCAATGGAAGTGCAGCCCGCAATTGGAGGCCTCCCAGGCCTACAGATTGCGGCACCCGTGCCAGATAGGCATAGTCGGGCAAATAATCCAGCAAGATAATCCCCTGCTGTTTCAGCGCATCTTGTTCGAGTTCATCTGGCAATGCGTCAAACTGAATGATACAGTAGATGTAATCGCCGATTGTATAGCTCCTCCAGGCTTCTGGGCCCTCCATTTTAGCCGCCAGCTTCTGAATTTCTCCTTCCGGCAAGGTGCCGGACTGAAAGAGCAGTTGGTGGCTTTCTTGGCTATGAGCTATTGTCGCAAGCCCAAAAAACAAGACGAATGCGATAGTTTGGTTAAGGTTTGTAATGACTTTCATTTTGTACTGGGTTTAATTATTTTTTGCGTCAAAAGAATAGCACGCTCTGCCGAGTTGCGTAAGCCGACAGGCATGACAATGCCACCCCACAGTGTTGTACCATGCAACCTAGTGGCCTATGCTCTGATGTATCCAAAGCTATTTTTCAGCCTTCTTTAGAAGGGAGGCGCAGGCCCGTCCAGTTTTGATTTGTTTGGAATTCCCATGTTAAAAGTAGTTCTGCTGTATAATTCAATAAATGACAAACACTTGCTTTTTAATCGGCTTTGCATGGGTTGAACAAAGAGGTTCCATTACATTCGCTGAGTTGCGAATGCTCATAGGTTGGGAGTGATCTTTTGAAATGAAAAACCCAGAATATTACGAATTTTTACCGCTTTCCACCAAAGGGGGAAAACGTCAAAATCCGTTTCTGGCGCAAGGTTTCAGGTTATCTGCTTGGGTTGTAAAAAACACTAATAGCTAATTGCGTATGCAAAGCTATATAATAGTATTCAATAAACCAACATATGTCTAAAAAAATGATGTTTTTTTTACGTTTTCGTATTCTTTACTCCCACTAGCCAATTGCCTCTGCACTCCTTGACATCTTAATGAGGTGTGATTTAGGTGGAGTATTGGAAGCGTAGCCTAGAGGCAAGAGGCAATATAAAACAGAATAGGGGAAGTTATTTTAGTGTGTAGGCAAGGCACCAAACGTAGATATAGCTATGGCGAGGCGAGGCCGCCAACGCACACAAAAATGACTCTTGATAAGCAAATTATTGCTGCGTGCCCCCTAACATCTACTCCTTTGCCACCGGCAGCGCCAATACCCCTTGTTCAGTGTGCAGATGCAAATAGTAATGCCCGGCGGGTAGCATTTGGATAAGCAGCGAAGTATGCTCGTCGCGAAATAGCCTTTCCAGCACTGCCTTGCCATCTGCATTATATACTACAGCCCGAGCCGGCAGCATTTCGGCTGGCAGCAAGATACTCAGCTGATATTTTGCGGGGTTGGGAAATAGCTTGATTTGAGCTTTAAGCACCTCGGGCAAGGCGTTGATTGGAGAGTTGGTCACTTGATTGTCGCGGGAGCATAGCCATAGATCGGGGTCAAACTGCACCAGCCCTATATTGCCTGGCGCTTCAAAGGAGAACAACTGCCCGGAGAAAGCATGGTCAAAAACCATCAGGGAGTCAAAGCCGCCGCCACCGATAAACCTCACGGGCACGGGCATCTCAAAGAAATCGACCGAATTATGGGAAGGGCTTTGCCACAACTCAACCCAAACCGTGCTACCCTGCTGCTGCCAGTTCACCCGGTAGGAAGGGTGGCCCTCGCCGTAATACCAATCGTCAAAGAATTCGTCCAGGTTTTGATTACCAGTTTGTTCCAGGTGCCTCTTCAGGTCGGCAGTGTGGGCGTAGCCAAAAGCCAAAGCCGGGTCGTCGAGGTAGTTGCGCAACCCCTGGAAGAAGGCTGTGTCGCCCAGCTTCCAACGCAGCATGTGCAACAGCAGTGCCCCCTTTGAGTAGGAGAGCCGGCCATTAAAAATTCGGCTCACACTGGTCGTATCCGGCACATAGACCGAGCCAGCCGGTTGGCTGGTCACCTGGTCTATCTTGCCTTGAAGCCAGTTTTTCCAGGTATTGGGCCCCAGCCCGTATTCATAGGTCATCCCTTCGAGGTAGGTGGCAAAGCCCTCGTTGAGCCAGATATCGGCCCAACTACCACAGGTGACTTTATTGCCGAACCACTGGTGAGCTAGCTCATGGGCTTGTAATAAGTGCGACATGCCGCCCATAAAGCTCATGGTTTGGTGCTCCATGCCCCCGCCCCAACCGAACTGGGCATGACCGTATTTTTCATCGGCAAAAGGATACAATCCAAACAGCTCATTAAACAGCAGCATGATATCGACGGTAGCTCCGCTGGCACTCTGCCAATTGGCCAAGCTCCCGGGGTAGGCGTAGTTCAACACCTCGATAGGCGGCCCATCTGGCACGGGCACAAAATCGGAATATACCGCGTAGTTTGCCACCGCGATAGCTACCAGGTAGGCAGGTATGGGGTAGCGGTGCCGCCAATGATAGATTTTGTGATCGCCATCTTCAATTTCGCTTACCAGCAAGCCATTGCTGGCAGCACGGTAAGCCGCTGGCGTACGCACAATGACATCAATGGAGTCAATTTTGTCTACCAGGTCTTGTTTGGTCGGCCACCAGTCTTTTGCCCCATAAGGCTCTGACAGGGTCCACAGCACTGGGCTGCCTCCAGCCGTAGAAGTGGCAAACGAACCGAAACCGGTCGTGGGCGGCGCACCTTCGTAAATGATGGCTACTGAGTCTATTTGCCCAAAGGGGATTTCCGCCGGGAGCAAAACCTCCAATCGATCATCGGAATGATTAAAAGCCAGGGGCTCGACACCCCGATAAAGCACACTTTGGACCAACAGGACGTCGGAAAGGTCGAAGTTGACGGCCATAAAGCCTTCCTGGGTGGGGGCAAAATAAGCGGTCACTTTCCCTTTGATATAGTACTGCGCTGGATCTATTTCCCACTCCATGCGCTGATAAACGAGGTCGTAATCATTGGTGAAAGGCGAGGAGCGGAAATCCAGCAAAGCAGCTCGCGCCTGTTGCTCCAGGGCGATTAGATGCTCGCTATCTTTACAGGTAAATACCTCGTTTTGTGCCACGGCACCATAGATGGCAACCCAGCTCAGCAGGATAGGCAGGAATAGTCGTTTCATCTGTTGCACATTTTTCTTCCGGCTAAGATATGGCTTTGCGGAGCAGTGCATGGTGAGATATGTCACTTTGGGGGGCAAACTATATTCAGGCTGCCTCCCTTTACCCCCTTTAACCTTTTCTTCTTACCTTTGCCCAGCTATCGGTGCCCCAGCGGGGGCTTAATAGGGAACTCCTGTGTTATTCAGGGACTGTACCCGCAGCTGTAAACTCTGAGGAAGCCAGCCATACATTAGTAGCTGCTTCCGCCATCTGCAAAAGAGCCACTGGGCCAGGTGCTCTGATCGGAAAAACCGCCAAGTTTAAACGCTTGGCAGGAAGCTCGCCGACACAGTGCCGCTAAACCGGGAAGGCCGCAGTATGGGGAGCGAGTCAGAAGACCTGCCATAGCAGATGTGTCATTTTTGTTTTCGGGCTAAAGGCAAAATGGCTGATAAGGCAGCTCCCCTCTTTTGTGCTTTGAGCAAGCAACTGCTATGGCAATCCTTGCCCTCGCTGTAGCCTGCCCTGCCCAGCACTCAAGTAGTGGAACAGCCCTATTTTGCCTTCCTTTGGCCGATATGCTTTAATCGCCGAGCATGGCCCATTTCATTTGCCGTTGGCTGGCCTGTTGTGCCATCATCTTCCCGCTGCTCTCGCCTGCGGGCGGTGCCCTTTATGCCCAGACCGATACTGCCCTGCAATTAGAAACGGTGACCGTGTCCGCTACCCGCCTGAGGGGGTGGCAACCCGGACTGGCAGAACTTCGGCCCGATAGCATGCAGCTCAGCTTATCAAGGCTGCAGAGTGTAGCCGAGGCGCTGCGCCGCCAAGGTAGCCTCTTCATAAGGGATTACGGCGCGGGCGGCATCGCCACGGCGGCGGCCCGGGGCGCTTCAGCAGCTCATACCGCAGTACTCTGGAACGGCCTGCCTTTACAAGACCCCATGTTAGGGCTAACCGATTTGAGCACCCTGCCTGCTTTCCTCTTCGAATCTATCCGCATCATCCCCGGAGGCAGCAGCAGCTTGTGGGGCAGTGGGGCCGTGGGCGGCGCGGTACACCTGGATGGACAGCCCACCCCTGGCTCGGGCTGGGGGCTTCGCTATCAGGGTGAGGCCGGCAGCTTTGGGCACTTGGCTCAAGGGCTTGCTGGTAGCTTCGGCAGCCGCCGTTTTTCTAGTACTGCCAGGGTTTTCTACCAGGCGGCTGAAAACGATTATCCCTACCGCGATATATTTGGGGCGCGGCGGCGCTTGCCCCATGCGCGGGTGCGGCAGTTGGGGCTGATGCTGGAAAGCAGCGTCCAATTGAGCCAGCGCCAGCAGTTGAGCCTGCATCTCTGGCAACAGCAGTCGGAGCGGCAGCTCCCCCCCACTTTGGTGCAGAACAGGAGCAAGGCAGCCTTGGATGATGCTGCCCTGCGCGCCGCCCTCAATTGGCAATGGACGGGCGACCGCAGCAGTTGGTCTGCCCGCTTGGCTGCCTTCCAAAACCGCCTGGTTTACAACGATTCCCTCATCAACAGCTTTTCAGATAGCCGCACCAAATCCTGGCTGGCAGAAGTGGAAGGCACTTATTTGCTCGGGCCGCGCCTGCACCTCAAGTGGGGTGGGCACCTCAACCAGCTCGGGGCCGATTCCGACCAGTACCGGGAGCAACACCACCAAACCCGGCTGGCGGCCTTTGCTGCCCTGCGTTGGCTGAGCCGCCGTGAGCGTTGGCAGCTTGTGCTCAACGGCCGCCAGGAATGGGCCGACGGCGCTGCCCAGCCCCTGGCACCCGCCCTGGGCTTTCACGGGCAACTAAAAACCTGGCTACAAACTGGCGCTTCCTTCTCGCGCAATTACCGCCTGCCTTCTTTCAATGACCTTTATTGGCCCACCGGCGGCAAGCCCGACCTGCAAGCAGAAAGCGGCTGGAGCCAATCCCTGTTCCTGCGCGCGGCGAAGCAGCAGCAAAATTGGTCGGCCAGCCTACAAGCCTCGGCTTTTAGCTTCCAGGTCAACAACTGGATCGCCTGGTTGCCTCAAGGCGCTTTGTGGTCGCCAGAAAACGTGCGGCAGGTGTGGAGCCGCGGAGGCGAAGCACTCTTGGCCCTGAACTATCAGGCCGGTGCGAACTCATGGTCTTTGGATGCCCAATACAGCTTGACTTATGCGACCAATGAAAGCTCGACCCGCCCTCAGGATGCTGCCCTCGGCAAGCAGTTGCTCTACATACCCCGGCACCAGGGCTGGGCCCGGCTAGCCTGGCAGCGGCAGGGCTGGTATGCCGCCTTCACTCAACAGCAGGCCAGCCGCTTGTACATCCTGCCCGACAATTCTGCTGCCCTGCCCGGCTTTTCCGAGGGCGCCTTCCGCCTGGCACGCTCCTGGGCGGGCACGCAGTATTCCGCCACCCTTTATTTCAATCTGGAAAACGCCTGGAATCAGCGCTACGAACTCGTCGCCAGCCGCCCGATGCCGGGCCGGCATTTCCGCACTGGTTTACAAATCCAATTGCTTCACTCAAAATAAAAAACGATGAAAAGTTATTATTTCCTACTCTCCCTACTGGCCCTCTTGTGGTTCAGCAACTGCAATAAAGAAGACGAACAGCCCGATCCAGGCATCATCGCTGCTGAAGGCGTCTTCATCACCAACGAAGGCATCTTTAACCAAGGCAATGCTTCAGTGAGCTACTTTAGCTTTGAAGACGAGAAACTGACGCCTAGCCTCTTTCAGGCGACCAATAACCGCCCCCTGGGCGACATCCTGCAAAGCATGATCATCTTTGAAGACATGGCGTACCTGGTGCTCAACAATTCGCAGCGCATCGAAATCGTCGATGTAAAAACCTTCCAATCGGCAGGGGCCATTGAAGGGCTGGGGGCACCGCGTTACCTCCTCCCCCTGGGCAATGGGCAAGCTTATGTCTCTGATTTATTCGGCGGGGGCATCCAGGTAATCGATTTGGCAGAGCGCAAGCTGATCCAAACTATTGCCATGCCCGAAAACTGGACCGAGCAGATGGTCAAAATTGGCGCGCAAGTTTTCGTCGCCTGCCCTTCCTCCTGGGGGCAGCAGCCTAGCCGCCAGCTCTACCTCATCGATACTCAAACCCACACCCTGGCCGACAGCATCGCCATCGGCCTAAACCCCAATGCGCTGTCCGTTGACCGCGAGGGCAAAGTATGGGTATTGTGCGCCGGCGATTTCGACAGCGCTACACCGGGTGGGCTGTACCGGGTAGACCCCATTAGCCGCAGCGTAATCACGGCCTTGCCTTTTAGCGACATGAACATCGGTTTTGCACCCCGCCTGGCCATCGATGCCGAGGGCAGCCGGCTTTACTATACCAAGGACGGCCTCTATACGCTCTCTATCCAGGATGAGGCATTGGCCCCACAGCCGCTCATCCCAGCCCAGGGCCGCGAACTCTACGGCCTGGGTATTGAACCCCGAACTAGCCGTATCTGGCTGGCTGACGCCCGGGATTATCAGAGCCGGGGCCAAGTGTTTTATTATGAACCCGACGGTAGCCTGCTGGATTCCTTCGAAGTGGGCTTTTTGCCCAATGGCTTTATTTTTCAGTAGCAGCATTCTTTTCCCTATTTTTGCGCCCTGACGCTGCCTCCCAAAGCGAGGCATAAACGGACACCCAATGATCTACTACAAAACCAACGGCAACTGGTTTGG
>CAYSPJ010000022.1:14840-46223 GCA_964432875.1 uncultured Phaeodactylibacter sp.
GAGGCATAAACGGACACCCAATGATCTACTACAAAACCAACGGCAACTGGTTTGGCGATGTACGCCACTTGGCCCGGAGCTGGACCATGGTGCGTATCATGCGCAGCGTGCTGGCCATCGGCCTATACGCTACCGCAGTCTGCCTGGCTATCGAGCATATGGGCTGGGGTAAGTACATCAACCTAAATGCTTCCATCTTCTCGATGCTCGGCGTGATCCTCAGCATCTTACTGGTCTTCCGCACCAACTCTGCTTATGACCGCTGGTGGGAGGCTCGCAAGCACTGGGGGGCGCTGGTGAACAATACGCGCAACCTCGCCATTTACGTCCACGCCATGTTCCCTAAAACAGATGCGGGCATCCGCCGCTTCATGGCGGTCCACATCTCCAATTTTTGCCTGGCTTTGGTGGAACATCTCCGCGGCGGCACCAAATTGGACAAACTCATCGAACTCGACGCCCAGGCCCAGGCTGTTTATAAAAGCAAAGGGCACATCCCCAACCATATCGCCCTGCAAATTTTCGAGCCCATCGTGAAGGCTCACCGCCGAGGGGACATCAACGAGGGGGATTACATCAACATCAAAGCCCAGCATCAGAGCCTGCTGGATATCCTGGGGGCCTGTGAACGCATCAAAAAGACGCCCATCCCCTTTTCTTATGCAGTTTACCTCAAAATCTTTATCACGGCTTATGGCATCCTGCTGCCTTTTGCCCTGGTAAATGACTTCCATCTTTCAGCTATCCCCATCTCCATGTTTGTCTTTTTCGCCCTGCTTGGGGTCGAGCTGCTAGGCGAAGAAATCGAAGACCCCTTTGGCCTGGACTGCAACGATTTGCCTACGGGCGATATCGCTGAAACCATCCAGCGGAATGTCTTTGAAATCCTCTTGCCGCTGGCAGAGGCGGAAACGGCACCGCAGCGGGAATTGTACGAGAAAGTGTTTTGATTGCTTGATTGATAAGGCTTGGTGCGATGGGGGTTCCTTTACACGGCATGAAATAAAAAAACAGCAACCCTCCCTCTCGGGAAGGCTGCTGTTTTGGGGGTGCAATCTTACAACTCCGGTATTACAAGCACTGGAAATACATCGACCAGTTCTTAGGTACGAAACGCGTGCCTTTACCCCAAGCCGTTTCGTCCTTGCCGCACGGTACGGGATAAGATACGACTACATACTGGCCAAGCGGATCGACGGGCTCCAGCACGAGCATCATACTTTCCCCACACTCGGGCACAAAGCCCTCGCCATTAGAGTAAGCATGTGCCAGAATCTCATTGACCCTTTTTATTTCATATCCTACACAGCAAGGTTCATCTTCGATCAAGGTCCAAATTGCCCATTGGACATCGCCAGAGGTGTACTTGCCGCCACTCGGCGAGGTTTTACCTACCCAATCCTGATTGAGGATGAAGTTGACCAGGTCGAGGTTTTCGGGGTATTCCACTAAAGCCGCTGCTTCCGGGCTGTAGCTGAAGTGGACTTTTGCTTTGTAAATGTGCCCCTCGTTAACCGATATGGAGCGGTCTGTATCGATGCAGTAGCTGTCGTACCAGCCTTTCATCACGCCTTCGGTCAATACTTCGACGTCCAGATAGCTGGGGGCGCCAAAAACCGTGCCCGGCCCGAAAAGCTTCATATCCACCAGCGCTGGCAAGACCAGCGGGCTGCCAGTGCCAAAACGGACTACCCCGTGGGCGGCTACATAAATAGCATAACCCGGCTGCCAGCCGAGCTCAATCAGGTCAACTTCTTTCGACCAGGTACTGGCACATCCCAGCCCTTCCTCCTTATAGTTAAACCTTCCGGGGATGGGCAAGCCGCTCTTGGTCGTTGGGAATGGGTAAACCCAAGTGTTTCCGTTTTTGATAGCCACGTGCAGATGCACTTCGCTCAGGCAATAGCCTGGATTTACATTGTAAGTAACCGTCAACATGTCGTCGTTTTGTTGTGCGCTAATAGTCCCGACTTTGGTGTGTTGCCCGGCCAGGAAGTCAACTGTAGTTGAGCAGTCCGTACAGCGGAAATCAATCAACCCATTGGCCGTAGCAAACTCCTCGTCCACAATCGAGTCTTTTTCACAGGAAGTGAACATCAGGCTGATTAGGAAGAAGATGGCTGGCAACAAAAGGCTGGTGATAGAGGCGAGCTTTAAGCGCCTCAGCGAGATTGTTTTTTGGGTTAACATAATGTGAGATTTTTTGATTTTTTGAATGAATATCTGTAATACACAGCAGCAAGGCCTGCACCGCGATTCAATCAGATGTTCAGTTTGGTTGAGGCTTATCAGTTAAGCGATAATAAACAATTGGGTGGGTAAACAAAGCGAAGGATGCCCGGCTTGCATTAGGAGGTAAAAGGTCAAACATCCATGCAAGTTAAACAAATTTTAAGGCCTGAAGGTTCCACTTCAGGGCATACAAACGACCGAGAAACACTCACTCCTCACGCATCATTGCCGGCACGCGCCTGGCGCGTTGAGCGGGCGCCAAGGACGCCAGCAAGCCGATGGCCATGACGGTGAGGGCCACCACCAAAAAATCGGGCGAGCGCATACTGATGGGGTAGGACTCCACTACGAAATTGCCTGGCACAGAGACGATACCTACCGTTTTTTGGGCGGTATACAGGCCGATGGCTAGTACGAAGCCCAGCACAATGCCCAAAACGCTGAGCAAGAGGCCCTCGTAGAGGAATATATTGCGAACGGTATTGTCCAACGCGCCCATCGACTTGAGGATGGAGATGTCTTTTTGTTTTTCCAGTACCACCATCCACAAGGCGCCCACGATATTGAACGCCACCATGAGCATCATGAGGCTGACGATGGCGTAGCTCAGCCATTTTTCCACCTGCATGAGCTTGAGGAAGGCTTCTTCCTGCTGATAGCGGTTTTTCACCACAAAGCCTGGCCCCATAGCCAGCTGGATATCCTCAATGGCCCGGCTGGCATTAACATCAGGGGCCAGACGGATTTCCAGGGCACTCACCTCGTCGGTATAGCCTAGAAGCTCCCGGGCAAAGCTCAGCGAGCTGAGCACGAACTCATTGTCAAAATCCTGTTGGATGACGAAAGTGCCGCCGGGATAGATATAGCGGCGGCGGAAGGGCGGCTCCATGGGGCTGCGCAGGCGCTCCCGCTTGGGGGAGTACACGGCGATGCCGGTAAAGGGGTCGCCTACGTTAGTCCCCAGCTTGTTGCGCATGCCCAAACCCAATACGGCTAGATTGCGGTTGCTCTCGTTGAAGTTGTAGTCCCCTTCCCGTACGGTAGAATCAATACTGACCACCTTATTGAAGTACTCATCCACCCCTTTCAGCGTGCCAAAGTCCTGGTTGTCTTTGTATTCAAAAAAGGCGACCTCTTCCAGCGTTTGGCTCACCACCGCCACCCCCTCTACGGCTTTCAGTTTTTCCAGCAGCGAGCTATCGGCTTTAAAGGTCTTGCCCTGGGCAGGCATTACCTTCACATCGGGGTTAAAATTGCTGTACATGCCCGAGATCAAGTCTTCAAACCCATTGAACACCGACAGCACTAATACCAAAGCCGCTGAACCTACCGCTATGCCAAAAACTGCTATCCCCGTGATGACATTTATCGCATTAGTGGACTTTTTGGCGAACAGATAACGCCGGGCAATTCGCAGTGCAAGTTTCATGTAAAATATTTTTGACCGTATTTGCGATTCTTCCGTCTCTGGATATCCATGTTCAATGCCCCCTGCCCCCCCCTTTACACTTTACCCTTTAACCTTTACCCTTTAACCTTATCTAACCAACCCCCCAATAAGCCGGATCAATTCCGTTTCCGTGTTTTTCAGGTTGAACAGCACGTTCAAACGCTGTTGAGAAGCATTGATATAGCCCAATTGGATGGTACGATAATCAAATGAATTGATCAATCCGCCGCGAAAGCGCTCTTCAGCTATCTCCAAATTGCGGCGGGCATTGATCACCAGCTGAGTCGTCACCTGTAGCAAGCGTTTTTGGGTGTTGTAAGCCCCCAGAGCATTAGCCAGTTGGTTACTGAGCAGGCGCTTGAGGTCGCTGATGTCGAGTTGAGCAATCAGTTCCTGGGTTTTGGCATTTTCGATCCGCCTTTGGCGGATACCGCCGTCAAAAAGGGGATAAGTAAGGTTAAAGTTGACAAAGCCGGTTAAAGTTTTGGCCGCTACCTGGGGCAGAGGGCGAGTAAAAGCATCCCCTCCGAAACTTAGGGTCTGCTCGCCAAAAGAGATACCGGCGTTGTAGTTGACGCCTGCCTGGACCCCCACCCGCAGTTTAGTGTCTGCCTCCTGGACACGAGTGTTGACCGAGGTAAGCTCGCGGTTGAGCATCAGGTTTTGCAGTTGGTGATTATTTGCCATCATGCGCTCCTGCAGCGCTTCGAGCAGGTACTCCTCGCCGGAATAATCCAGGCTGTCGGTCAACTGGTAGGGCGTGTCAATTGGCTCCACGCCCATACTGAGGTTGAGGTTGCGGATGGCCGTTTCATAGTTGTTCACCTGCACCACGTAATTGGTAGAGTCACTCAGGTAGGCATCCTGGGTCTGCAGGATGTCAAAGGTGCTGGCCTGGCCAAACTCCCGGCGCAGCTCCTGATACTCGACGCGGTCGCGGGAGAGGGTGAGCACCTCAGCCAAAACCTCAAGTTGCTCTTTTTGGATAATGGCGTTGTAATACGCCAGGATGATATCCTGTATCGCGGCTTCCACCCTGAGTTTGGTGTTAGCCTGGCCGAGCCTTTCCTGCTGCTCCAACTGCTCCTTGATGTAATGTGCGCGATAGCCGTCAAAGAGTACCCAGTTGGCTTCAACGCCGGGCGTGATGCTGGTGCTGAAAGCGTTGGTGGCGGTCAGAGGGCCGGCCGGATTGCTCAGGTCGCGGTAATTATTGCCAGAATTGACCACCAGATTGATGGAGGGCAAGCGCCCCGCCACGGCCCAGTCGTTGTTGTTGGCAGCTATATCCAGGTTGCGTTCGGCTATCTGTACCTGGAAGTTGTTGGCCAGTCCTGTTTGGATAGCCTGCGACAAGCTCAGGGGAGCTTGCGCCTTGCTGCTGAGGGCGGACAGCGCAATGAACAAGAAGATTGCGATTTTCTTCATTTTCAGCGGGTGATGGTTAGATAAACTTATGTTCAAAGACATAGCGTTTCAGATAGAAGTTGTAGAAAAAAACGAAGCCGGTGGCGCAAAGTTTGGTAACAGGCTGATATTTAGCAAAAAAAGCCAGGGTGTTTAAGCCATAAATGATACTAGTGCTCAGGGCCATACCGCCCAAAGAGACCAATACCGACAGCAGGAACGCCCGTTTTGCTGAACCTTGTAGCGAGAACACAAATCGTTTTTGCATCATAAAGTTCAACACCATGCCGCAGGAATAGGAAATGATGTTTGAGACTACCGGCGAAAAAACGCGATTGGCCAACAGCAGATACAATACGTAATCCACTGAAGTAGCTACCGCCCCGGACATGGCAAAGCGGGCTTTCATCTTGAGTAGTCCCCGTATTTTTTCGCCATCTAGCTTCATAGCCGGATATTTTGGGCCGAAGATAAGCATTTTCGCCCGCCTGTGGCGTTTTGGGATGGAAAAGGCGCCGCCCGGCATCTTTTGATACTAAAGGCCCATTTAAATTTGCCAGCTTGCAGTAAATCTTTATTTTTACCACGAAATATCATTTTTCTAATTTCATAATCATCCTACAATGGGAAAAGGAGACAAACGCTCGAAAAAAGGCAAGATCTGGCGCGGTTCTTATGGCAATAGCCGCCCAAGCACTAAACAGGAAACCAAGAAGAAGGTAGAGAAAAAGAAGCAGGAGTAAAGAGACACCCCAAAGCGCTGCCGGGAGCTCCCGGGGCGCTTTGCTCCTTTACTCCTGCCTTAGCCACGCGGAGTGGCTCATTGTAAGGAGCATATACAATATGAAATGAAAAACGGCCGAAGACCAAGCTTGTATGAAAGTATTGCACATCAGCGCAGAGTGTTACCCTGCAGCTAAATCAGGGGGCCTGGGCGACGTGGTTGGCGCCTTGCCAAAGTACCTTTCCCGAGGCGGCATGTCCTCAGGGGTCATTATCCCAAAATACAAGCTCAAGTGGATCGAAAGCCATGCCTTTCAGACCATCTATACTGGCACCGTACGCCTGCACAACCAATACGTGCCTTTTGCCATCCAGCAGGAGCGCAGCAACGAACTGGGTTTGCCTTTATTTGTAGCCGACATACCCGGCAAATTTGACCGCCCCGGCATCTATGCCGACCCCGGGGGCTATAGCTATGGCGATGAGCTGGAGCGCTACCTGTGTTTCCAACAAGCCGTGCTGCAATGGGTTGCCAACAGCCCTGGCCGGCCACAGGTATTGCACTGCCACGACCACCATACCGGGCTCATCCCTTTTATGGTCAAACACTGCCCCGAATACCAGCGCCTGCGCTATATCCCCACTGTTTTCACCATCCACAATGGGGCATACCAAGGGGCTTTCAGCTGGCAAAACATGTACCTGCTGCCCTTCTTCGAAGCAGCTGCCCGCGGCCTTTTAGACTGGAACAACGCCATCAACCCCCTGGCAGCCGGCATCAAATGCGCCTGGCGCGTAACGACGGTGTCGCCCAGCTACCTCAAAGAGTTACAGCAGCAATCCAACGGGCTGGAAATGTTGCTACAACACGAACAACACAAATGCCTCGGCATTATTAACGGTATAGATACCCAGGTATGGGATCCGGCAACCGACCCCTTTATCGCTGTCCGCCTCAACGGCAGCCTTCCGGCTTTCAAGGCGGCCAACAAACAGGCACTAGCAGCGCACTTCCAACTGGATAGCCAGTTGCCCTGGATCGTCTTCATCGGCCGGCTGGCAGGCGAAAAGGGGGCGGATATGCTACCTGGCCTCATCAGCCGGGTGCTGAGCAGCGGTTTGCCCGCAGCCTTTGCCGTGCTAGGCACCGGCGACCCTAAGGTGCAAGAAGCGCTCCGCCAGCTGAACAGCCACTTTCAGGGCCGATTTAGCGCTGCCCTCGAATACAACGAAGGGCTGGCTCATCAACTCTATGCCGCCGCTGATTTCATCTTCATGCCTTCGCGTATAGAACCTTGCGGGTTGAATCAAATGTACGCCATGCACTACGGTGCGGTGCCCATCGTCCGCGCTATTGGCGGCCTGCGCGATACCGTGCCCGATGTGGGCGAACCCGACGGTAGTGGCCGGGGCATCCAATTTACTCATTTCAGCCTCGACGATGCGCACCTGGCCTTACACCGCGCCGTACAATTGTACCACAATCCCGAGGCTTTCGCCACCGTGCAGGAGCGCATTGCCCAACTCGATTTCTCCTGGGAACGCTCGGCGGCAAAATACATGGACATTTACCATCAAATGATATAAAATTTCGCTCCTATGATTAAAATGATCAGCCTTATCCTCGGTGGAGGCGCCGGCACCCGCTTATTCCCTCTGACTGCTCGCCGCTCCAAACCGGCTGTACCCATTGGAGGGAAGTATCGCCTTATCGACATCCCCATTTCCAACTGCCTCAACTCCGGCGTGCGCCGCATGTTCGTCGTTACCCAGTACAACTCAGCCTCGCTCAATGCGCATATCAAGAATACCTACAACTTTGATATGTTCAGCCACGGCTTTGTAGAAATCCTCGCTGCAGAGCAAACGCCCTCCAGCGACCAATGGTTTCAGGGGACTGCCGATGCCGTGCGCCAGTCCATGCACCATCTCAATAGCCACGAACACGACCAAATCCTCATCCTCTCTGGCGACCAGCTCTATCAAATGCACTATGGGGAAATGGCGGAGGAGCATGTTGAAAACAATGTAGACCTTACCATCGCCACCATCCCTGTAAATGCCCACGACGCGCCGGGCTTTGGCATCATGAAAGTCAATGAGCAAGGGCTGATTGAGAGCTTCATCGAAAAGCCCAAAACCGAAGAACTGGGGGCGTGGCACTCCCCGGTGGGGGATAAACTAAGCCAACAGGGCAGGATTTACCTGGCTTCCATGGGTATTTACATCTTCAAAAAAGAAGTCATGAAAGACTTGCTGGCGGAAAACCCTAAAGCGATTGACTTCGGCAAGGAAATCATCCCTTATGCCATTGAAAAAGGCTATAAAGTAGCCAGTCATCCTTTTGATGGGTATTGGACCGACATCGGTACCATCCGCTCCTTCTTCGATGCCAATATCGCCCTGACCAAAGATGTGCCCGAATTCAACCTTTTTGGTAAAAAGACGCCAGTCTATACCCGCCCACGCTTGCTGGCCCCATCCAAAATATCCGGCACCTGGCTCAACCAGGCGATCATCGCCGACGGCTGCATCATTCATGCCCAAAAAATAGAGCATACTGTTGTGGGTATCCGCGCGCGAATCGGCAAGGGGACGGATATCTCCAACTCTATCGTCATGGGCAACGACTCTTATGAAACCTTGGAGCAGCTGAGCATGCCTGGCAGGACCGCGATGGGGATTGGCGCCAATTGCTTTATCCGCAATGCCATCATCGACAAGGACGTGCGCATCGGGGATAATGTCCACATCCACGGCAGTATTTCTCTGGCCGATGATGAGCAGGAAACACACACCATTAAAGACGGGATTATCGTGGTGAAGAAGGGGGTTTACATCCCCGCAGGCACGCGCATTGGGCTGAATGCTTAGGGGAGATCAATACACGGCTTCGACAATCTGGCGGATGGTATCCGAATCGCCCATGGTATAGTAGTGCAGGCAGGGCACGCCCGCTTGTTTCAGCTCGCGGGATTGCTGGATGCACCACTCGATGCCCGCCTGTCGGCGGGCTTCGCCATCCTTGGCATGGGATACGGCTTTGACTAACTCATCCGGCAGATTGACGTGGAATATACGCGGCAGGGAATTGAGCTGATGTAACTTGGTCAGGGGCTTTAAGCCCGGCACTATCGGCACGTTGATGCCCATTTCCCGGCAGCGGGCCACGTAGTCAAAATATTTTTGGTTGTCGAAAAACATCTGGGTGACGATGTAGTCAGCACCAGCCTCGATTTTGGCTTTGGTGGAGAGCAGATCAAAATCCAGGTTGGGCGCTTCAAAGTGCTTCTCCGGATAGCCGGCTACGCCGATGCAAAAATCGGTACGCAGGCCATTTTCGATATTAGGGTCCAGGTATTTCCCCCGGTTCATCTCCCCGATTTGTTTGACCAGGTCTATAGCGTAGTGGTGGCCGCCTTCTTCAGGGATGAACCTGCCTTCAAACACCCTTGCATCGCCCCGCAGTGCCAATACATTATTGATGTTCAAGAAATTGAGGTCTATCAGCGCATTTTCGGTATCTTCTTTGGTGAAGCCCCCACAGATGAGGTGGGGTACCGCATCCACGCCGTAGCGGTGCATGATGGCGGCACAAATGCCTACCGTGCCGGGGCGCTTGCGGATGGCGACCTTTTCGTAGTATCCGCTTTCGCGCTTTTTATAAATAAATTCTTCCCGATGGTAGGTCACATCAACGAAAGGCGGCTTGAACTCCATCAGGGGGTCCAAGGCATCAAAAATGGCTTGCATGCTCCCTCCTTTCAAAGGGGGCAAGACTTCAAAGGATATCAGGGTCTGGCCTTTTGCCTTCTCAAAATACTCAGTAACTTTCATGACTTTTGGACTTGGCCGCAAAGTTAATCCTTATCTTTGCAAAATGATGCAGAAAAAACACCTTATCCTTTTGGCATCCATCGCCGTGATTTATCTGAGCGGGTATTTCCTGCTTGGCCGCTGGCAGACTGCGTTCTACTACGGCGACACCAACGGCTACTACCTACATGTCGTATCCTTCTTTGTCCACGATGATGTTGGCGACTACGGGAGGAGCATCGGGAGCCTGCAGGAAGTCAACCCTAACTCCCCAGACCCACGCGAAGACATTTACGGTATCCGGCTCACTGAAAAGGGGCGGCGCTACATCAAGTACACCCTGGGGGTTGCGGTCATGGAAACGCCCTTTTTTCTGCTTGCCCACGCCTATGCTTCTCTATCGCCGCATCATGAAGCCAACGGCTGGACCAAGCCTTACACCATGATCGTGGGCCTATCCACGCTTTTTTACTTACTCATTGGGCTATATCTCCTGCTTGGAGTACTGGAACGTTACTTCCGCCCTCGGGCAGCTATACTTACGGTCTTGGCTATCGCCTTAGCCACCAACCTTTTTTTCCACGGCACTTATGTGACCATGGCACACGGCTTCCTCTTCTTCGACTACTGCCTGCTGATTTGGCTGAGCGAAAAGTTCTATCAATCGCCCAACCGCTGGAGGGCGCTGGCCATCGGGGCGGTAGTGGGCCTCATCGCCCTGACGCGGGTGCCGGAAGTGATCAGTGCGCTCATCCCGCTGCTGTGGGGCGTCAATAGCTGGGCCAAGCTGAAGGAGCGCCTGCAGTTTTTCCTCGGGCAGCGCTACGACTTATTGCTCGTGGCTGCGGCCGGCCTGCTCGCCGTCTTTTCGCTACAGCTCAACTACTGGCACTTCGTCAGCGGCCAATTAGTGTTCAACCCCTACGATGGCGAGGGCTTCAACTTTCTAAAGCCGAAAATCCACAAAGGCTGGTTTGATTTTGCGAATGGGTGGCTCATTTATACGCCCATTATGGCGCTGAGCCTGATCGGCCTGTTGCTGTTGCGGCGCTACGCTCCGGGCAAACTGCTCCCCATTGCCCTCTTTGTCTTCTTGCATGCCTACATTCATTATTCCTATTATGCCTGGACGTATTTCCCAGGTTTGGGCTCTCGCCCCATGGTAGAGACTTACCCCTTGCTGGCTTTTGGCCTGGCAGCCTGTTTTGCGACGATGCTGCGCCGCTCTTGGTCTACCTGGCTACTAGGCGCGCTCCTCCTCTTTTTTACCTGGCTCAACCTTTTGCAGACCTGGCAGATGAAGGAGGGCATTATCTGGAGCGAACGGGGAAATGCCGCCTTCTATCTAGAGACCTTTGGCGCGCTAAAGCCCAACCGCCATGCGCTGCTTGCCTACGACCTCCGGGAGCTGCAGCCAGATAGCAACAAGCTCCAGCGGATGCAGGAGGTTTGGCATGAGGGGTTTGAGTCCGCTGACCTGCCCGGGCTCTCTTCAGAAATCGTGCGCACGGGCGAAAAGGCGCTGCTCATCCCTCCAGGCGATTTGGTGCTGCATGAAAGTATTCCCCTCGAGAACGTTGCGCCCAAAGCTTGGCTGCGGGTGAGCCTGGACGCCTACGTGCGAGGGCAAGACCGGATTTGGAACCGCGATTTATGCGCTAGCCTGGTGGTTATTTTTTTGGATGAACACGGTAAGGGCCAAAAATACCGCTACTTCAAGATTTCTTCTCATATCGGCAACGATAGCGGCTCCATTTGGCACGCGGGCGAATCCGACCAGTGGGCCACCACCAGCTTTTTTACCCGCCTGCCCCGCAACTTGAAGCCGGGCTGGTCTCTCAAGGTTTATCTCGCCAATCAGTTCGAGCAGAAGTTGTTTATCGATGACCTCCGCATCGAATATTACCAGCGGAAATAAACAATTGTGCTGCCAGGTCGCAGCCGCTTTAGCTGGTAGCTGATAGCGGTATCAAACTGCTTCATCGACTTTTCCCTGCCCTTGGCCGTCAAAAGATTGCAAAAATAATCAGGCAGGTGTATTTTTGACTAACCATTCAGTCAATTAAAACAAGATGTCGCCGCGCACCAAAGAACAGTATGAAGGAATCCGGCAACGGAGCATAAGCGCCATCCAGGAAGCAGCGCTGGAGCTATTTGCCCGCAACGGCTACCACAATACTTCTATCAGCCAGATCGCCAAGGAGGCGGGGGTATCTAAGGGCTTATTGTACAACTACTTCGCCAGCAAAGAGGTACTCTTAAAAGAGATCGTAATGGGAGCGGTAGAGGTAGGCGAGCGGTTTATGGAGCAGCTTGCTAACCCGACGGAAGAGCCAGCTGACCGGCTGCGCTGGCTGACGGAGGCCACCTTTGCGACGGTACAGGAAAACCGGCGCTACTGGAAGCTGATGACCGCACTGG
This sequence comes from uncultured Phaeodactylibacter sp., assembly GCA_964432875.1. Lineage (GTDB taxonomy): Bacteria > Bacteroidota > Bacteroidia > Chitinophagales > Saprospiraceae > JACJYE01. The sequence goes on from CAYSPJ010000022.1 coordinate 26,890, forward strand.
CCCTACAGGCTGATGCCCTGTCGGGCCTAATGCCGGTGCTAAAGGTAAAACAGGAAGAGAGTATCCGCTCCATCGCTAGCTTGTTCGAGGCCATGGGCTCAGAAAACCCCCGCGAGATGGCTTTCTACTATGGTGCCGTGCTGGATGGCGTATTGCTGCACTACATGCAAATGGAAGCAGATTACCCCATCAGCGCGATGAAAGCTATGGTTTTGCAACAGTTTACACCTGATACCAGATAACCTGCAGGCATCCGGCATCGTACCGGGCCGAGCAGGACTTTGACAAACAAAAAACAAAAGCAGACATGAAACGCATCCTATGCTTAGCAGCCTTGCTGGCTTGGGGGAGCGCCCCAGCCTTACAGGCACAAAGTACTAAAACCCTTACTGCCAAAGAGATTATTCAAAAGGCCGACCAACGGCTGCGCGGCGATTACAGCATCGGCGAAATCAAAATGACCATCATCCGGCCCCGCTGGACGCGAGAGATGACCATGAAAACCTGGTCAAGAGGTACGGAATACTCCTTGATACTCGTCACTGCCCCGGCTCGCGACAAAGGGACGGCCTTCCTCAAACGCAAAAAAGAAATCTGGAACTGGCAACCGACCATTGACCGCACTATCAAGCTGCCTCCTTCCATGATGATGCAGTCCTGGATGGGTTCAGATTTTACCAATGACGACCTCATCCAGGAGTCTTCCATCGTCAATGATTATACCCACACCCTCAGCGGTTCAGAGGTCATCGAAGGGCGCGAATGCTACAAGATTACGCTCACGCCTAAAGAGAATGCCCCGGTAGTGTGGGGCAAAGTCATCACCTGGATCGACAAGAAAGACTTTATGGAGCTAAAAGCGGAATTTTACGACGAGGACGGCTATCTGGTCAACACGATGCTTGGTAAAGAACCTAAAAACCTCGGGGGGCGATTGCTGCCTTCCCGCCTGGAGGTCATCCCCGCTGATGAGCCGGGCCACAAGACTGTGGTGGAATATCTGCAACTGAAATTTGATACGCCAGTGGAAGAAGCTTTCTTTTCCATCCAGAACATGAAAAGGGTGAAGTAGGAGTAAGGGCATCCATTGCATCACGGAAAAAAATCAGACTATGCTTATCCAACTCGCATGGCGCAACATCTGGCGCAACCGGCGGCGCACCTTTATTACCATGGCTTCCATCCTTTTTGCAGTCTTGTTCGCCTCCTTTATGGAGTCTATTCAAAAAGGTGCTTGGGACTATATGATCAACAGCGTCGTCAACTACTATTTTGGCTACGCCCAAGTGCAGGAAAAAGGATACTGGGATGAGCAATCTATTGATAAAGCTTTCCCTTTAGACGATTCGCTGCAGCAGTTGAGTAGCAGCGTGCGCGAGGTACAGGCAGTAGTGCCCCGGCTCGAGTCCTTTGCGTTAGCTTCGGCTGGAAATAAAACGGCCGGCATCATGGTTATCGGCATCGACCCTGCTGTTGAGGATAGCATGACCAAGCTGCGCAGCCGCATCGTGCAGGGCGAATACCTGGAAAGCGGCGATGTGGCGACGCTGCTGGCCGAAGGGGTGGCGGAAAACCTGGGCCTATCAATCGGCGATACCGTCGTGTTCATCAGCCAGGGCTATCGCGGCGTCAACGCCGCTGGCAAATACCCGGTTAAGGGCATCGCCAACTTTGGCTCCCCGGAACTGAACAAGCAGATGGCATACTTGCCGCTGGAAGAAGCGCAATATTTTTATGGTGCCCCCGGCCTGGTCACCTCACTGGCCCTGAAACTGGATAGCCCCAATGACATCCAGCCCGCCATAAAAGCGCTGCGCAGCCAACTGGACACCTCCGTCTATGATGTCCTGGATTGGAAAGAAATGCTGCCCGATCTGGTGGAAGCAAAAGCAGTGGATAGCGCGGGTAACGTCATCATCTACGTCATCCTTTACCTCATCATTGCCTTTGGCATCTTCGGCACCATCCTGATGATGGTCAAAGAGCGAGAATACGAATTCGGGGTTTTGATTGCCATCGGCATGAAACGTTGGCAATTGGGCATTTCGGTCTGGCTGGAAGTCATCATGCTGGGCCTGATTGGCGCTTTAGCTGGCATCCTGGCCAGCATGCCGCTGGTCTGGTATTTCCAGGTCAACCCCATCCGCTTTACTGGAGATTACGCCGCCGCGATGGAGCAGTTTGGCTTCGAGCCCATTTTCCCGGCTATTTTCCAGGCGCAAATCTTCCTCATGCAGGCCTTCTTTGTCTTCCTCCTCACCGCCATCATGGCGCTTTACCCCATCTGGAAGATCAGGAAATTGCAGCCTGTTCAGGCGATGCGTGGATAATTTTAACCAACAGAAAAAAACATAGCGATGATAGCAATAATGGCATGGCGGAACATCTGGCGCAACCCGACGCGCAGCCTGGTCGTGATTGGTGCCGTGAGCATCGGGATATGGGCAGCCATCTCTTTGAGCGGCTTTGCGACGGGCATGATGCGGAGCTACATCAACAACTCCGTGGAGAACGTGCTGTCACACCTCCAAATACACCAGCCAGCATTCCTGGAAGAATACGAGGTAGAACACTACTTGCCCGATGCGCTGGAGCTGGAGCGTATCATCCGTGAACAGCCTGGTGTGAAAGCGGTCAGCGTCCGTTCTTTGGCTAATGGCATGGTCGCCTCCAGCCGCGGCACCCGGGGTGTGCGTATCAAGGGGGTAGTACCGCAAGACGAAGCCATCGTGAGCGGCTTGCGCGAAAACATCATCGAAGGGGATTACTTCCCCGATGACGGGCGCAATCCGCTGCTCATCGGCAGCAATATGGCCGAAAAGCTCAACGTCAAACTACGCTCTCGAGTAGTGCTCACCTTCCAGGACCTGGATGGCGAAATCACCACCGCTGCTTTCCGCGTAGCCGGCATCTTCAAAACGGGCAACAACCCCTTTGACCTGAGCCATGTCTTTGTGCGCCGCGATGACCTCAACCGCTTGATGATCCCGGCTAATGATACGCTACTGGCCGCCCAGCCGGAAGCCCTGGCGCACGAAGCAGCCCTCATGGCTAGCGAGGTGCGCGAGGTAGAAGCCCTGGCCAGCAGCCTCCAGCAACAGTTCCCGCAACTGGCCGTACGGACCTATCGGGAAATCTCGCCCGATATCAATCTCTACGAGGAACAGCTGGGCAGCATTGCCATCATCTACCTGGTCATCATCATGCTGGCGCTGATCTTTGGCATCATCAACACCATGCTCATGGCGGTACTGGAACGCATCAAAGAGCTGGGCATGCTCATGGCCATCGGCATGAACAAGCTACGAGTCTTTAGCATGATCGTCCTGGAGGCCATCCTGCTCGGGTTGGTCGGCTTGCCCGTGGGCTTGCTCATCGGGTATTTGACCATCACCTATGTAGAGAACAATGGCCTGGATATGTCGCTGTATGCCCGGAGCCTGGAAAACTACGGCATGTCGCCCATCATCTATTTTGAGGTCGAACCGATCGTCTATCTCCAGGTTGGTATCGGAGTCATGCTTACCTCGGTCTTGGCGGCTATCTATCCGGCCTGGAAAGCTATCCGGCTGAAGCCAGTCGAGGCATTGCAAAAAATTTGAGCCGGGCTCGCGCCCTTTTTCAGGATAAAAAAACGAACCATCATGAAAGTCATCACCACCACCGGCGTCACCAAGGTTTACAATCCCGACAAAATCCCGGTAAAGGCATTGAACGGCGTGGATATCCGCATCGAGCAAGGGGAATTCACGGCCATCGTCGGGCCCTCGGGTTCGGGCAAGACCACATTGCTCAACGTCATCGGCGGGCTAGACCGCCCAAGCTCGGGCGACGTGGAAGTCGGCGGGGCCGATATCGACGCCATGAGCGACAATAAGCTCATTGATTTTCGTAAAAACCACATCGGCTTTGTTTTTCAGGCCTACAACCTCATCCCGGTGCTCACCGCCCGGGAGAATGTGGAGTTTGTAATGCTGCTGCAAAACCGGCCCAAGCAAGAGCGCCAGGCCCGTGCCATCGAGCTGCTCAAAGCAGTCGGCTTAGAAGATAAGATGGACAAACGCCCTTCCGAGCTTTCCGGCGGCCAACAGCAGCGCGTGGCCGTAGCCCGTGCCCTGGCCCCCAAGCCCGACTTCATCCTGGCCGATGAGCCCACCGCCAACCTCGACTCGGCCTCGACGGCCAACCTCTTGGACATCATGGCGCGCCTGAATGAAGAAGAGCACATCACTTTCATTTTCTCCACCCACGACCAGCGCGTCATCAGCCGCGCCCGCCGGGTCATTACCCTGGTGGATGGGAAGGTGGATTCGGATGTGGTGACGGGCTAGGGGGCTGCGAGCCACGAGCCACGAGTTGCGAGTTGCGAGGGCATGACTCGCAACTCGCGTCTCGTAACTCGAAACTCACCTCTTCAAAACCAACCCACCATGAAAAACCTCATTATCCTGCTGTTATGCCTGCTGCCGCTGGGGCTGTGGGCCCAAGACGAGCCGCCCCCGGCAGAAGAGCCCGCGCTGCCCTTAGTCGAATTCAACGGCTACATCAAGAACTTGCAGACCATGCTGTTCTTCAACCTGGGCGGCGGGCTGGACCCTTTCTACCAGCAGCTCAACTTTTTCCATCACCGCCTCAATAGCAACTGGCGGCTGGGCGAAAATTGGAAGTTCCGCGCCGATGTGCGCACCCGCATTTTTTATGGCGACCTGCCGCCGGGCTATGGCGAGTTGATTGACCAGGGCAGCAATGACTTAATCAATCTGTCGGCGGTCTTTATGGACCGGCCCTCCTGGGCCGGGCATACCGTGCTGGACCGCCTTTATCTGGAGTACGCTCGGGGTGCCTGGGAAGTGCACCTGGGCCGTCAGCGCGTTAACTGGGGCATCAATACCGTTTGGAACCCTAATGATATCTTCAACGCTTTTGCCTTCACTGACTTCGACTACGAGGAGCGGCCCGGCAGCGATGCCTTGCGCATCAAGCGCTATACGGGCTTCGCCTCCAGCATCGAGCTGGCAGTAAGCGCCTTCGACGATTTTGACGAAGCCATTATCGCTGGCCTGTGGAAATTCAACCGAGGGACTTATGACTTTCAAGTCCTGGCGGGCTATGCACGCAAAGATTTAGCGCTGGGCGGCGGCTGGGCCGGCAATCTGGGCAATGCTGGCTTTAAAGGGGAGTTCACCTATTTCCACCCCTTACAGGAGGGCCGCGACGAAGCCTTCGCCGCCACCCTGGGTTTAGACTACGTCTTCTCCAATAGCCTCTACCTCAATACTGGCTATCTTTACAACAGCGAAGGCAGCACCAGCGGGAGCATCACTGGCCTATTCGGCTTCGAGCTCTCGGCCCGCAATCTCTACCCCTATCGCCATGCTTTGTTTGCTCAGCTCAGCTACCCCATCACGCCCCTGCTCAATGGCGGCGCGGCTGTAATCTACAGCCCGGTGCAGGCGCATGCCTTGTTCATCAACCCCGTGGCCACGCTTTCTATCAAAGAGAACTGGGATATCGACCTGGTGGGTCAGATCGTGCTCAACCAAGAGTCCAAGGGCTATACCAGCCCCATCCAGGCAGCCTTTTTGCGGTTGAAGTTCAGTTATTGAGCCGATGCTTCCCGTTAGCTCTCGGCTTATGCCTCGCCCACTTCCAATACTTGGCAGAGGATGTCCGTTGCTGCCCCCCAGCTTGCCTTTTCAGGCCGAACATCCGATTGGAAAAGCAGTAAATAATTGACATAAGTCATTCGTTACCATGAGCAAACTCATGGTTTTACTGGCGTTTTGAACATAGATTGCCCCAGTGTATCAACCTAAAACACAGGATTATGAAGAAGCATGCCATGTGGATTGCCCTGTTGTTTTGCGCCAGCGTTCTGTCTGCACAATACACAGATCAAGGCAACTTTATGCTCGGTTCTACTTTTGGCCTCTCGGCTGCCAAATCAACTATTTCGCATAGCGCCGGCGATGGGGAGGCATCCGTGGAAAACCCGACTTCTACCCTATTCACGATCAGCCCTTCGGTGGGCTACTTTGTGCTGGATGAACTTGCTATCGGCATCAGCATGGACTACACCTTTAGCCAAGTGCGCAGCGCCGAAGGCGAGAAGAACGAAGACAGCAATGTGCTATTCGGCCCCCTTGCCCGCTATTACTTACCCGTAGCTGATGATATGGCGGTCTTTCTGGAGGGGAGTTTTGGTTTTGGCAATTCCCGCAACGACATGGAGCTTGGCGGGCAGCCCCAAAACATCCGCACCAATATGGTAGCCTTTGGTGTCGGGCCGGGCCTGACGATCTTCTCTACCAGCGCCATCGGCATCGAAGCCTTGTGCAAGTACAACTTCTCGCGCAGCACTTTTGACACCACTATCGGCGGGATAAACGCCAAAACGATTACCCGGACTAACCAGTTCGACTTTTCCGTGGGCCTGCGGTTTTACTTTGGCGGCTTGCAAAAAGCAGGGACTGCTAGTTCGCGGATGTATTGAAGGGGGAGGGATCAGCCTGATTGATGAACAAGGGGATTTTTTTCGCAAGCCGTACAACGCATCCTTGCGCCGTACTTGTTTTCATCCTTCCGGAAAATGCTCCCGCAGCCTGCGCACCACCTCAAAAGCGGCAGGGCAGATGGTGGTATTTTTTAGCGTCAGCCCTAATATTTGATGAAAGTTTTTGCGGTCGGTATGAGGGTACTCCTGGCAAGCCTTCGGGCGCACGCTATAGATGGAGCAGTAATTGTCGGTACCGAGGAAAGGGCAAGGGGCCTGGGTGAGCACATAGTCGCCTTCCTCATCAAGACGGAGGTAGCGCGCCACAAATTCTGCTGGCCGCAGCCGCAAGTGGGCAGCGATGCGTTCAATATCTTTATCGCGGAAAATGGGGCTGGTCGTTTTACAGCAGTTGGCGCACTTCAGGCAGTCTATTTCCGTAAAAACCTCCTCGTGCAATCCTGCCACGTGATGATCCAAGGCCCTGGGCTTGCGCTGGGCTAGCTTGCGGAAGTATTTCTTATTGGCTTTCAGCTCATCTTGGGCGCGCTGGCGCAGCTTGGGCAGCAGGGCCTCCAACAGCCCGGTTTCGTGCTTCATAAGTATTGCCTGATTGGTAGCGCGGCAAAAATAGGGCATCTGCACGACAGTTTCCCGCTCCATCAGCCTTTGGCCTCATCGCTTCACCTTTTTTATTGCTCGAAATATCCCAGCGTAGTGTCGTCAAGTCACTGCCCCACCCACAGATTTAAAAATCGCTAACTCAAAAGTGGCCACTTGGCACGTTACCTCACTTCCGGCTCCACCACAAAACCTTTTCCCCCTATTCCCGGTTTGCTAGGAATGAAAACAGTCACATTTTGAATACAACACCTGCCAGGCCGGCAACGATAGCCCCGGCGACGGCATCCGGAATTGATTGGAAGAACTGGGCCATCCTCATCATACTCAGCCTTATCTGGGGTACTTCCTACATCCTCATCAAGCGAGGGCTAGAAGTTTTTTCGCCTACCCAGGTAGCAAGCCTTCGCTTGTCTCTTTCCTCCATTGCCTTTATCCCGATATTGCTGTATCGCTTAAAGCGAGTGGACTGGTCGCGATGGAAGCCCCTGCTGCTGGTAGGCTTGTTGGGCAGTGGGTTCCCTGCTTTTCTCTTCTCCTTGGCGCAAACGCAAATCAGCAGTTCGATGGCGGGCATGCTCAACTCGCTGACCCCTTTATTTACCCTCCTCTTGGGCATTCTGTTTTTCGGCTTGAAAGCCGCCGGGAGCAAAGCCCTGGGCGTACTGCTCGGCCTGGCAGGCGCTACGGCGCTGATCTTGCTGGGCAATGATGCCTCCATGGGAGGCAACGCCTGGTATGGCCTGTTGGTAGTGATGGGAGCGCTATGTTATGCCGGCAGCTCGAACATCGTGGGCGCTTACCTGCGCGACATGAGCTCGATCACTATTAGCGCCGTAGCCTTTGCAATGATTGGGTTGCCAGCCATGGCCTACTTGCTTTCTACCGATTTCATGCCCATCCTGGCTCATCGGGAAGGCGCCTGGGCTGCGCTGGGCTACATCGCTGCCCTGTCCTTGTTCAGCACGGTGTTGGCCTCGGTGATTTTCTTTCGCCTGGTGCAATCAACTTCGCCCGTCTTCGCCTCCATGATCAGCTATTTGGTGCCTATCGTAGCCCTGGCCTGGGGCGCTTTCGACGGCGAACCTATCGCACTGATCCACTTCCTGGGGATGGGGCTGATTATGTCGGGAATCTATTTGGTGAAGAAATAGCTCGCAAAATGAAATGCGGCAGCCGACATGACTGCCGACTGCCGCATTAAACGACTTGGTTATCTATCTAAATCAGGATTGATTTCAAGCCTTTCCCACTTCAGATACCTCTAGCCTTTCGGCCGCTCATACTGGCAGCAGCCGTGAAGTTGGCTATAAACTTCATCGGAGGCACGATGAGTATCAGAATCGTAACCGACAGCGGCTACTTTTGCTTTGATATCGTCCAATTCAATCGCCTTGGAGTCGTAAGTGACCGTCAGCTGCTTGGTTTTAACATCCCAATTGCTCGACTGGATAGCGGCTACGCCCGACAGGGCATTTTCGATAGTGCGCTTGCACATGCCGCAGTTGCCATAGACTTTGAAAGAGGCTTCGACAAATTCGGCCTTGGCAGAGACTTGGCTAGCGCTGGCGCCAGCGTCGCTGGCAGCACCAACCGCCGCCGTGGAGCAACAAGCTTTGTCGCCGCCTTTATGGTCGCAGCTTGCAGCCTTGGCAGAACCTTCTTTAGTAGCACAGGCAGCTTTCGCTTTGCCCGCACAGCACGCTTTGGCGCTCTGAGCGCTAGCGAAATTGGCACCAGCTAAGGCCAGCGCGAAGAGGAGGAGGAATTTTTTCATATTGAAACGATTTTTCGTGAATTTGACATCCATAATTATCGAGGCAAATATACCAGGCCATCCTGAAAATAGGTTTAATGGGCAAGTGGATTAACAACGAATTAACAGTCTGGCCCAAAATCTGGAGAAAGGCCTATCTTTGCCTGCTATTTTCACCAAGCTCAATAGTGTCAAAAAGATCCATCGATGCTAGAAAGAATACGTGCCAAGATTCAGCCTTGGGATACCGCCCGCCAGAGTGTTGAGGGCTGGCAGCGGCAAGGCCTGAAAGTCGTCTTTACCAACGGTTGCTTCGACTTGCTGCACTACGGGCACATCCACTACCTGGCTCAGGCACGGGAGCAGGGTGACAAGCTGGTCATCGGATTGAACAGCGATGCTTCGGTACGGCGCCTGAAAGGGGCCGGCCGCCCTATCAATAGCGCCCTCACCCGGGAATTCCTGCTGGCTGCCCTGGAATGCGTGGACCTGGTGGTCGTCTTTGAGCAAGATACGCCGCTAGAACTCATCCAATTGTTAAGTCCGGATGTTTTGCTAAAAGGCGGGGATTATCAGCCTGAAGACATCGTCGGCGCCAGCCACGTGTTGGCGAGAGGGGGGGAGGTAAAAGCCCTGCCTTATATCGAAGGGCATTCCACCACAGCTATCGAACAAAAAATCCGCCGGGAAGGCGCTTGAAACAGACGTTATGAAGATTCGCGAACTGCTTTCATATCTGGAAACCATTGCTCCGGCAGCTTATCAGGAAAGCTACGATAACGCCGGGCTGATCGTGGGCGATGCCGATGCTGAAATACGCGGCGTGCTCGTGTGCCTGGATTCGACCGAAGCAGTGGTAGAGGAGGCCATCGACCGGAACTGCAACCTCATCGTTGCCCACCACCCCATCGTCTTCGTCGGCCTCAAGCGCCTGACGGGCAGCCATTACGTGCAGCGCGTCGTCATCAAGGCTATCAAGCACGACATCGCGATTTATGCCATCCATACCAACCTCGATAACGTATATCATCAGGGGGTCAACGCCAAAATAGCGGAGAAGCTGGGCCTGGCCGATACGTGCATCCTGGCCCCCAAGGCAGTGCTCAAGCAATTGAGCGCCTACGTGCCCGCCGCCGACGCCGACGCCCTGCGCCACGCGCTGTCGGATGCCGGTGCCAGCCCTGCCCAATTCAGCCTTTCAGCTAGCGGGCCAAGCGGGCCGCAAGACAAAATCGAGGCGCTCTTCCCCGCCCCACTCCAAAACCAAGTGTTGCAAGCCTTAGCTCAAAGCTTGGGGGGGCAGCTTCCCGCCCATCAAATCATAGCGGTAGAAAACCCCGCCAGCCACGTCGGCAGCGGCATGATCGGCCGTTTGCCTCAGGCTATGGGGGAAGAAGATTTTTTGGCTTACCTCAAGGAGCGCATGCAGTTGCATTGTATCCGGCATACCGCTTTATTGGGCAAGCCCATCAAAACGGTGGCCCTATGCGGAGGGGCGGGCGGCTTCCTGCTCGGGAAGGCCATCGCCCAAAAAGCCGACATTTTCATCACCAGCGACTACAAATACCACGAATTCTTCGATGCCGATAGCCGCATCCTCATCGCGGATATCGGGCATTTTGAAAGCGAACAATTTACAATTGAACTTTTATATGACATTATTTCTCAGAAATTTAGTAATTTTGCGGCCTATTACACCAAAGTCAACACCAATCCGGTGCGCTATTTTTGGTGAAATAGAATAAAAAACTGTCTGTCAAACCTTTAAATATCATAATAATGGCAGTAGAACTCACCGTAGCTGAAAAGCTCAAAGAACTCTACGATCTTCAGGTGATTGACTCTAAAATTGACGAAATCGAGGTGCTAAAGGGCGAGCTGCCCATCGAAGTGAGCGACCTGGAGGACGAAATTGCCGGGCTGAACACGCGCGTCAAGCGCCTGGAGGCCCAGGTCAGCGAGATGGAGCAGGAAGAGAGCAAGAATCACGCCAATATCAAGGAAGCAGAAGCCCTGATTGAGCGCTACAACTCGCAGCTTGATAATGTCAAGAACAACCGCGAGTACGATGCGTTGATGAAAGAATTGGAGATGCAGAACCTCGATATCCAGCTCTTCGAAAGGAAGATCAAAGCAATCAAGAAGGATATGCTGGCTAAGCAGGAAACGCTGGATGCTACGCAGGAGCGCATGAATGCCAAGCAGAAAGAACTGGAATCAAAGAAGGTTGAGTTGGAGCAAATCATCCAGAAGACTGAAAAAGAAGAAGAGAAACTGCGCAAGCAGTCGGAAAAAGCCCGCAAGCACATTGAGACCCGCCTCATCCGTGCCTACGATAAAATCCGCACTACCTACCGCAATGGACTGGCAGTGGTGACGGTATCACGCAATGCCTGTGGCGGCTGCTTCAATATGATCCCACCACAGATGCAACTGGAAATAGCCATGCGCAAAAAAATTATGGCTTGCGAACACTGCGGCCGCATCCTCGTCGATGATTTCATCGCCGATGCTCAACCGGAACTGAAAGAGGCCGGACAAGCATAGCCATACGCCGGAAATAACTTCCTGAAAACGACGGGCCTTGAGGGGAAAAATTTGTATATTCCCTCAAGGCTTCTTTTCTTTGTACTTATATAGTCCTCTGCCTTTACGAGCCAGGAAATTTCAAGCTATTAAAAACCAGTGCATGTACCGGCTCTTAATCTCTTTCTTGTTGCTCACTATGCCCAATTTGCCGCTGTGGGCTGCCAAGTATTTCGCCTTCACGCCCAATGCCCGGCAAGCTTATGAATATGCTGTGAGCCTACGCTTTGGCGAAGCCTACACCGCCTTATCTCGTATGAAGCTGGATGACCCCAACAACCTCATCGTCCACCATATCGAAAACTATATCGACTTTTTCACCATCTACATCACCGAAGACGAAGCGGCCTACAAGCGCCTCAAGAAAAAGCGCGATTTGCGCCTGGAGCTGATCAAAGCCGGCGACGCAACCTCCCCCTACTACCTCTTTGTACAGGCAGATATACGCCTGCAGTGGGCCCTGGCTCACCTCCGCTTTGAAGACTACGTGGGCGCTTTCAGCGAAGTGAGCAAAGCGCACAAGCTATTGCAGAAAAACGAAGCGCTTTTCCCCGACTTCATGCCCAATAAGAAAGACCTCGGCATCCTGCACGCTATGGTCGGCACTATTCCTGACAGTTACAAATGGGGGCTCAAGCTGCTGGGCGGCCTGCACGGCACTATTGCCCAGGGCCGGCAGGAAGTGGAACAGGTGCTGGAATATGCCACGAAAAATGACTTTATCTTTGAAGCAGAAACAATTGCCCTTTACGCTTTTTTACTGCTACACCTGGACAACAAGGAAGACGATGCCTGGGCGGCGGTCTCTTCCGGCAAGCTCAACCCGGTTAAAAACCCCCTGCACTGCTTCGTCATGGCCAATATCGCTATGCGCACCAACCGCAATAACCAAGCGATTGAGCTGTTGAAAAAATGCCCCCGCAATGCTGCTTTCCAAGCCTTCCCCTATCTGGATTACATGCTGGGCCTGGCCAAGCTGCGCCGCCTGGATCCCGACGCTGGCCCTCACTTCCAAAGCTATATCCGCCGCTATGATGGCCGCAATTTCATCAAAGAGGCATACCAGAAAATGGCTTGGCAGGAGTTGATCAACGGCAAGCCGGAAGGCTATCGCCAAAATATGCAATACTGCCTGGAAAAAGGCCACAGCATCGCTGGAGGCGACAAAAACGCTTGGGAAGAAGCCCGTGGCGGCCTGCCTCCCGACCTAAGCCTGCTCAAAGCCCGCCTGCTTTTTGACGGCGGGTATTTTCAAAGAGGGTATGAACTGCTAGCGGCTAAACCCCTCGCCAGTTTTGCACCGGGGCACAACCAACTGGAGTACCATTACCGCATGGGGCGCTTACTGCATGGGCTGAAACGCTATAGCGAGGCTCTGCGCTACTATCAAACGACCATAGAACAAGGCGCAGCGCAACCCTGGTTTTATGCCTGCAATGCCGCCCTCCAAATGGGCTTGATATACGAAAAACAGGCTCATCATGAGAAAGCCCGTAAAGCCTTTGAGCTTTGTCTGCGGCTCAACCCGGAGGAGTACCGCCTTGGCCTGCACCAAAAAGCAAAATCGGGGCTGGCGCGGTTGAAAGGTAAGTGAAGGTTAAAGGTTAAAGGTTAAAGGTTAAAGGGGGGGGAAGCATAGTCTATTCAACTACAGCGATGGCTCAATATGCGCACATACCAACGCCCTGGGGGCAAGTCGGCTACCGTAAAATGGGGCGGGGCAGCCGCCTGCTCATCGCTTTTCATGGCTTTGGCAGCGACAGCCAGGTATTTGAGTGCCTGGAAGCGCACCTCCATGATAGCTGTACCGTATATGCCCTCGATCTGCCCTTCCACGGGCATACGGAGTGGCAGGCAGCTTCCTATCGGCCAAAACAACTGCTTTTTATCATCGAGGCGGTGCTGGCCTTGGCTGACAAGCCGCGCTTTGAGGCTGTGGGCCATAGCTTAGGTGGCCGCTTATGGCTTTGCCTGCTCCCCAAAGTGGCCGCCAAGCTGGATGCATTATACCTCTTGGCCCCCGATGGGCTGCACACCCGATCCATGGGCTTGGCGGAATGGCCGCCTTTATTGCTGCGGCGCTTGCTGGGCCACCTGGCCAACCAGCCAGGCTACCTCCTTCAAATGTTGCGCCAGTTTGGGCTGATCGATGATTTTTCCGGGCGGTATTTGCAACACCACTTGGAAGATGCCGCCCGGCGCCAGCGGCTGCTGCACACCTGGTATGCCCTTGACCGCTTTTACCTAACACCCCAAAAAGCCCGCCAGCACTTAGCCTTTAATCAAGTGCCTACCTTGGCATTATTGGGAAAAAACGATAAGCTCGTTTCTAAAATCGAGCTACAAAACACCTTGCAAGGGCTGGAAAACGTCCTCATCCAGGAAGTCAACGCCAATCATCAGTCTATTTGCCAAAAAGCAGCCCCTTTCCTAAGCGACGGGCTGCTCCGCTACTGGAACCATTTCAACTTATTGCGGCAAAGGCAGTAAAGCAAATTAACAGCGGCCCCAAGCAGCAAAAGGCCGGAAAACCCGGTCTATTGGAAGAATCCCCGTTTTTACTGCGCTCAACGCCGCTTAACAAATCTCAAAAACACTAGAAATGATGAGGCTACTTATCCTAAGATCGATTTTTGTTGTGCTAATGTGCTCCTCTTTATCCCCCTGGCTGGCAGCTCAGCAGCAGATTCAAATCATTGGGCCAAATGTCATCTGCCCTGAATTTTGCGAGACCTATACCCTTTCCGGCTTGGCCGGAGGCTCTTCTACTATCGCTGAGGTGTTTTGGTACACTGAGGATAACCCCGACATTATCCTCTCTAATGAGCCGATTGTGACGCTTTGCCCTCCGTTTACTTCATCCTCTTTTGTGCTATATGCTTTCGGTATCACGTCCAATGGGCAAAGTTTTGGAGATTCACTGCAAATTGAGGTGCTGTACTTCCAGCCCACGCTGCGCATCACCTCAAATGCAGCGGAACTTTGCCCGGCCGCCAATAGCCAAAACCCAGGGAGCCAGGATTGCGAGGTGGTCTGTGCTGGTGCTACCGTCACCTATACCTGGTCCAGCGATAGCGGTGCGCCATCTTTTTACAACGTCGAGGCATCGGTTCAAGGCGCAGAGCGTTATGAGCTATTCCAACAACTCAATAGCCTGGTCGTCACCTGGGGTGCGGCGGGGCCCGGGTCAATTACTTTTTTTGGGTATAGCTACAACAATTGGTGCGGCCCTTCGATTCAATCGATTTGCGTCGAAAAATTAGCGATCCCCAAAGCCAGCTTTATCACTACGCCGGCCGCCGTGAACGACACCATCACCATCTGCCGGGGGCAGGAAGTGCTCTTCCAGAATACCAGCGAAGATGCCGAATCTTATTCCTGGAATCTGGGCAACGGGCAGACTTCTACTCAAGCAAACCCCAGCGCCCTCTATCCTGATCCTGGAGTGTATGAGGTGGAACTCACGGCATTCAATGCCTGCTTGTGCAGCAACACGACGAGCCTGACTGTCATGGTAGAAGCGGGGGAAAGCCCCCTGGTAGATTGCGTGAGCACCATTTGCGAGCAAGCGGTCAACACCTATACGGCGCAGGCTAGCTGCGGCAGTTATACCTGGAGCGTCAGTAGCAACGGCACCATCCTGGAAGGAGGGGGGCTACAGGACGATTACATCACCATCGAATGGGGGCAAGGGCCAGAGGGTTTTATCGAACTTGCCGTAACGGATTGCGCTAGCCTGAATACCTGCCTGGAGCCGAGCTTTATCCGCATCCCCATCTTGTCAGATAATGATGTGATAACCGGCCCGACCAACGTCTGCCGGGGTGAATTAGCTAGCTATAGCATCCCTCCTTTTGAAGGCACGTCCTTCACCTGGTCCGTATCGTCTTTTGGCACCATCCTCAGTGGGCAGGGCACGCCGGAGGTGGTTGTAGATTGGTTCGCTGGCTTCATCCCCTCTCAGCAGCAGTGGGTGGCAGTCATTTATGACAATTGCTACCTCGGCTGTGGCGGAGCTGATACGCTGGAAGTGCGGATCAACCCAGAATTTTATCTCAGTGGCCCCATTGAAGCCTGCGAAGGGAGCAGCACGTCCTATCAAGCGCTGCGCTTACCGGGCAATACTCCGGTTGCATGCAACTGGCGGGTAGAAACAGCAGATGGCACCCTGATGTGGGCCTCGGCGATGCCGACCGCCACGCCGACCATCGACTGGAATATGCCTGCGGGGCTGTATCGCCTCCTCGCAACGCCTGATAATATCGATGCTTTCTGTGCGCCGGAGCAAAGCACCATCGTCAACCTGATCGCGCTGCCGCCAGCAGTGGATAGCCTCATCGGCCCGGCTTTCATCTGCCCGGGCGAGGTCTATACCTTCGAAGCGGCTTCCAGTTTGTCCAACGCCCGCTTCCAATGGGTTGTCGATGATGGAAGCAATAGCTACAACCGGGATGGGAGGATAAATACCGTCTCCTTTGGAGCGCTGGCACCCTATGGCTTGCAAGTGGCTCAAATCAACCCACAGGGTTGTGTCTCGCCAGCGGTGTCTTTGAGCCTGGAGGCATTGCCCCCGCCCACTATCCAGGGCCCGACGGAAATGTGCAATGAAAACTTGACTACCTTCAGGACGGAGGATTTTGAAGGGCTGTCCTATCAATGGGACATTAGCCCGGCTGGCGCTGGCATCATTATCGGCGAAAGAGACAAGAGTAGCATCGAAGTGCTTTGGCGGCATACCGGCCCAGCCACGGTCAGCGTGCAGCGATGTGGGCAGTCGGTAAGCACGCCCCTCCAAATCCATGCCCTGCCAGAGCCTACGGTGCAGTTTATGCCCGTCTGCCCGGGGAAGGCCGAGCAGGTGCAGGCATTGCCAGCCTTGAGCCTACACGAATGGTACGATGTGGAAGGCAACCTCCTCTCTACTGCTGCCATGCCCCAACTGCCCGCCGGTACTTACCGCCTATTGGCAGCCGACCAAAACGGCTGCTTTGGCGATACCGTTTTCCACATCCCACTCTTGCCGGCAGCCCAAGTCTCCATTTCTACCCCCGACCCCAAAGCTTTTTGCAATGTGACTCCTTCAACCCGCCTTTATGCCCTGAATACCTCCGCAGGATATAGCTACCAATGGTATCACGATGGCAATCCGGTTGGCATCAATAGCGCCAGCTACACGGCAACAGCTGCAGGCCAATACTATGTTGAAGCGGCTACCCCTGATGGCTGTACGGTCCTCTCCAATACCATCAATATCATTGAAGATTGCAGCGGGGGCGGAGGGCCGCCGAGTTGCGATGTGCCCGGCGTGAGCTTCTCTATCCAGCCTACCAGCATCTGCAATGAACGCGGGTATCAGATCAGCAACCCCAACTACGTCCCCGGGACTATTTTCTGGTTGTTTGACGATCCAGCCAGCGGTATCGACAATTTTTCGACTTTGCCCAACCCCACCCACCTCTATAGCCAGGCTGGCTTTTATCAGGTGCTGATGTTGGCCGATTATCCTAGCGTAGCAGACCCTGCTGTTGAGGTGACCTGCGGCGACTTCCGGGTCGATACGGTCTTCCTGGCCGCAGATTTTACCTTTGATACCGTTTGTGCCGGCCAGATGCTGGCCTTTACGGACCTTTCGACTTACTTGCCATTCACCAATATCGCTACCTGGGATTGGGATTTTGGCGACCCTGCCAGTGGAACAGACAACTTTTCAAACTTGCCGAACCCCACCCACGTGTATAGCGCTCCAGGCGATTATGCCGTCAGATTTGAAGTGCGCAGCTCTGAGGGTTGCTTATCCAGCATCATCAAAATCGTCTCCGTTTTTGGGGCACCCCAAGCCGATTTTGCCGAACCGCCCATCAACTGCGAAAACACGAGCCTGCCCTTCAACGTTAATGCCGGTCCGGAAACAGTCAGCGTGCAATGGCAATTTGGGGGTCTAGCCAATCGCTCCGAGCTGTTCCAGAGCTACCATGAATTTGCGCTGCCGGGCACCTATACGGTCACTTTGTCTGCTACTTCGATCTATGGCTGCCAGGGCAGCTTCAGCCGGGACATAACCATCGAGCCCAATACCTTGGGCGGCAATATCGCTACCACCCCTCCATCACCGATTTGTGAGGGGGATACAGCTTTGCTCGCCGCTCCCCCGGGCGGGATAAGCTGGCAATGGTCGAACGGCGAGAGCGGGGATCATATCGTTGTTGCAGCCAGCGGGCATTACGACCTTACCCTTACCGATGACAAGGGTTGCACTTATCGCCCACCAGCGGTGACGCTGGAAGTGTTGACTGCTCCTGACGCGACTATACGCGCCGTGGAATACAGCGAACTGCTCCAGCCCAGCGCTTATTTCTACGATGGCTACCAGGCTTGCCAGGGCGAATCGGTCTTTCTCGAAATCATCGCCAATCCCGCCTTTAGCTATTCCTGGAGCACCGGGGCTACTGGCCCTACCATCGAGTTTTCCGATGCGCGCGGCAACCTCTTGCCGGCCGGCACGCATGAGATATTCGTCACCGCGACCAATAACAGCAGCGGCTGTACCTTTACCGAGGGGCCCTTCGTGGTGGACATTTCACCGCTCCCGTCGGATGTACTTATATCCGCTGCCCCTGCCGGGCAAAACTGTGAAGGCACCCCTGTAGCTTTCAGCGCCCTCAACCCCTTGCCAGAGCTGGACTACCGCTGGAGCAATGGCCTAACTGGCCCGGCTATGTCTACCAGCATGGCGGGCATCTACTCACTCACGGCTACCAACGCCTTTGGCTGCAGCGCCGAGAGCGCACCATTGGAAATCCTCGCTGGCCCCAATATTTCACTGGTGCCCAATGGGTGCTATTCCCGCTGCTTGCCCGATACCCTTTGCCTGCCCGATATCCCCGGCATCGTGAGCTACCAGTGGTTCTTCGAGGGTGCTCCACTCGGCAGCATCAGCGGCACAGTGCCCGAGCTCATTGCTACCCAAAGCGGCGCTTACTACCTGGAAATGACCGACGACAAAGGCTGCACCCGGCAATCTGACCCCTTGCAACTGGATTTATTCGATGGCTTCGGCACCATACTGGGGCAGGTGTTTTTTGATGTGAATGACAATGGCATCATTGATGCGGCGGATACGACCTATAGTGGCGCACTCCTCCAGTTGCTGCAAGGAGGGCTGCTGGCAGGCAGCGCTGCTTCCGATCAGGATGGCAACTACGCCTTCTCCAACATCGCTGCAACCGATTATTCTATTCAGCTGGATACTGCCGCGCTGCCCCCGGGCTTTAGCGCAGTAGCCTCCCAAGTCGATACCACGCTCAGTGGCTGTGATGCCCTTATCTCTATCGACTGGCTATTGGTGTTCACCTGTCCTGTGGACACCAGTGCGCTAATCCTTAGCGGCTGTATGGACAACCCGCCGGTTTTCGATGGCTTTGCTTTTGTCCGGGATACCAGTTTTGCTGCGGTTTACCAATCCTTCATCGGCTGCGACTCGGTTGTGGTCGTCACGATCCAGGTCTTTCCTTCAGATACTACTAGCTTACAGTTGCTAACCTGCCCTGGCACGACAGTGGACTACAACGGCACCGCCCTCAGCCCCGGGCAGCAGGCCGAGTTCCTATTCCTAAACGCGACAGGCTGCGATTCGGTCGTCACCGTCAGCGTGCTGGAGTTGGCAGCGTCCAGTTTTGATGTGCAGCTCGAGGCCTGCCCTGGCACGACGGTGGACTACAACGGCACCGCCCTCAGCCCGGGCCAGCAGGCCGAGTTCCTGTTCCAAAACGCGGCGGGCTGCGACTCGATCGTCACCGTCAGCGTGCTGGAATTGGCGACTTCCAGCTTTGATGTGCAGCTCGAGGCCTGTACAGGCACGACCGTAGATTACAACGGCAC
>CAYSPJ010000022.1:46323-52580 GCA_964432875.1 uncultured Phaeodactylibacter sp.
TTGGCGGCTTCCAGCTTTGATGTACAGCTCGAGGCCTGTGCAGGAACGACCGTAGATTACAACGGCACCGCCCTCAGCCCGGGGCAGCAGGCCGAGTTCCTATTCCAAAACGCGGCAGGCTGCGATTCCTTAGTATCGGTAACGGTCGTTTTAGCGCCGCCCATCGTTGCTGAGATTGAAGTGGCCCCTACCTGTGTGGATAGCACCGCCGGAGGCGCAGAGATACAGTTATCCGGTACAACTACCTTGCCAGCTCGCTTTTCGCTGGATGGGCAGCCTTATCAGGAGCAGAACATTTTCCAGGGCTTGGCGGCGGGCAGTTACCAGGTGCTGATCGAAGACGCCAATGGCTGCACGGAGGTTTTCACATTCGAGATCGACGCTCAGCCGCGCCTTTTGGTGGAGATCGAAAGCCTTCCAATTGATTGCGAAAACCCCAGCGGCGAATTGACGGCATTAGTGCTTTCCGGCGATGACGGCCAGCTGTCGCTCTCCTGGAGCAATGGAGCTGAGGGCGCAACCTTAGCCACAAGCGTAGCGGGTACATACACCCTATTGGCCCGCAACCGCTGCGAGGAGGTTCGACTGGAAGGCATACTGGAAAACTTGCTGCCAGACCAAAGCAAGCTGCTCTACCTTCCCAATGCCTTTTCCCCCAATGAAGACCAGAGCAATGATGTATTCCGCAGCTTTTTCAAACCCGATATCACCGTAACCCAATACGAGCTGGACGTTTTCGACCGCTGGGGCAATATGCTGTTCCGTACCGAAGACCCCAATAGTGGATGGGATGGCTATTACAAAGGCCAACTGATGAATACCGGTGTCTATGTTTGGCAGATGCGCGCCAATATTGTCATTTGTGACCAGGAGTCCGAATTGTATGAAAAAGGGGAAGTGTATTTAGTGCGATGAGGCATAAGCCTATTAAGCTGGATGTAGCTGCTGCAATAAACTATGCAAAGGCAACTACATCCACTCTGGCCAAGTAGTTGGACAAGCACTGCCAGGAATCGCCATAGTCTTCTGACAGGAAAAGATTGCCGGCGGTAGTGCCAAAGGCGAGGCGTTCGTTGTCGATGTCGAACGAATGGCGGAAGGCGATATCAAAGCAGTTGTGCTGAGGCAGGCCCTGGCGCAACTGCTGCCATGATCGGCCGCCGTCTTCGGTACGACAAACGGCAAGAGCAAGGTTGTGCGCGACCCGTACTTCGTCACTAACGGCCGGGATTACCCAGGCTCGCTCAGGATTGTGGTGGTCAATCGCCAAGGCGAAGCCATAATCAGGCAGGCCGTCTTTTGCAGCTACATTATGCCACTGGCCGCCGCCGTCGGTAGAGCGGAAGATACCACAGTGATTCTGTTGCCAGAGCACATCGGGATTGGCGCGGCAAGCCAGCAGCAAGTGGGGGTCATGGCCTACTTCAGCTTGAGGGTTAGGCAGGTAGGCAGCAATGAGCCCCTGGTTGCGGGCCTCCCAGCTCAGGCCTCCGTCACGGGTTGCAAATACGCCAGCACAACTCACCGCGATATAAACATGCTGGCTGTCGCGCGGATCAACCACGATAGAGTGGATAAAGGGATGGTCGCGGCCAGCGCCAAACCATTGGTTTTCATCTTGCCGGCTGGGGTGGTTCCAGAGGCCTTCCACGAGTTCGAAGCTTTGCCCGTAGTCGTAGCTGCGGAACAAGCCCCCGGGTTCGGTGCCGAGCCACAGGCCATGGGGCTTATCCTCACCAGAGCCAGCCATGCACCATATTTTTTTTAGCGCAGCAGGTTTGCCAGGCTTTAGCAAGGCATCAGCAGGATAACGGGGGGTAGGCACCGATTGCCAAGAACGCCCTTCGTCACGGCTGAAGTGCAGCTTTTGGCCCCAATGGCGATGCGCCAGGCCTACCCACCAAGTCCGGTTGCGCGGGTCAGGATAAGCTAAGGATACAGGCATTCCGAGGAAATGGACCTGATCGATCTGCCAGCCTGCCGCAGTGCGGCGAAAAACGGCCAGCCCCTTAGCGGTACCTACAAGTATGACGTCTTTTTGCATGAGCTTGACAGCATGTAATTAACCGCCGGATAAAGCTTGAAAAATGAGCACTTCATCTCCTTCCGCCAAACGATCGGCCAGCGTTGCACGATCAGCGATGAGTTCGCCCTGAACAAAAATATTGACGTGCTTACGCAGGCGGCCCTGTTCGTCCAACAAATAGTCTTTCAAGCCGGGATAGGCCTGCTCCATCGCCTCCAGGGCCTCGCCCACCGTCCGGGCAGCAACCTGCTCTTCCTTCAGCGTGGGAAAGAAGCGGTTCAGTGCGGAAGTAAATCTTATGTTGGGCATATCGTGATTAAAAATGTTTTGGATTTTCGATTATACGCTCGCTGCCCGTACCTGGGCTCATCCCTGGGTTGAATGGGTAAAATACGCTTAATTTACCTCAATTTATAGGCCAAAGCCTTAAATTGCTGCTTGATGACTGAGAAAAAGTAGCGAAAGCTGCCATTGACCCAGATGCCGAAGAGCAACAAGGCGGCACCCAGGTAGTAAGTAGCCAGTTCGCCCGTATATAGTTCGCTGCTTAAAACCAGCGCGCTACCTAAAAAAGCCAGGCCTGCAGCCAACAAAGTCCGGTATCCTTTGTAGTTCCAAAGGAGGGACAACAAGATGAAGGCCGCCAGGGCAATAGATATCCAGGAAGTCCAGGCAGGGTTGTGATTATAGATTTTCGCGCCGCTACAGAGCGTGGCCGCGCTGGAGTAAGCCAGGATGCAAAAGGGGCATTTGGGCAAAATAGCGATGAGCAAGCCGGCTAGCCCGCTGAGCGGTTTTGCCCAACGGCGCTCGGCTTGATGCTCAAGCTTACATTTGCAGTGGTCAGAAGCAGTTGGCATGGCGTCAGATTGTTTAATAAATCGACCAAATTTAGAATTAACTTTCTAAAAAAACGGAAAAATGAAAGAACTGTTCACGAAAATCGAAGAATGGACCAAGCAAAATAAGGTTTTCGCCTTGGCTACGGTCATCCAGACCTGGGGTTCATCCCCCCGTCCGCCGGGCTCTACCATGATCGTTTCCGGCGAACGGGAGTTGGCCGGCTCAGTCAGCGGCGGCTGTGTGGAAGGCGCGGTCATCCAGTCTGCCTTGCCATTAATGCAAGCGGGCATTGCCAAGCGCCTGGCCTACGGCGTCGCCGATGAAGATGCCTGGGCGGTTGGCCTGAGCTGCGGCGGCAAGATGCAAGTCTTCCTGGAGCGCTTCCTGGCCTTTGACGAACGGGCGGAAGAACAGGCAGTGTGGCAAAAGCTGCGCCATTGCTTGCAACATAATGAGCCTTGTATCTTGCTCACCCGCCTGGAGGACGGCCCCGGCCAGCACTTCCTGGCTTTGCCTGATGGCCAGCTTATCGGCGGCCCCGCCGGAGAAGATCATGTTGCTTTAGCCCTAAAAGCCTATCAAGAGCGCCGCCACCAATTGGCCGAGATTGCGGGCACATCCTACTTTGCCCAGGTATTCCCCCGCCGCAGCCGCATGATCATCATCGGTGCGGCCCATATTACCGCCGATTTGATCCACTTGGCCAGCCTCTACGATTTTGAGGCCATCGTCATCGACCCCCGGGGGGCTTTTACCAATAAAACCCAGTTTGCCGTGCCGCCGGATCAAATTTTCGAACAATACCCCGCCGAGGTGCTCCCCAACTTCGAACTCGATGCCTACGATTACGCCGTGGTGCTCTCTCATGACCCCAAAATTGACGATAACGCCCTGCGCCTGTTGTTGCCTTCTGATATCGCCTATATCGGCGCGCTGGGCAGCAGCAAGACCCACGCCAAGCGGATTAAGCGCCTGCAGGACGCCGGCTTCCCCGATGCAGCCATCGCCCGCATCCACGCGCCGGTAGGTTTGGATATCAATGCCCGGACGCCGCGGGAAATCGCGCTGAGCATTATGGCAGAGATCATCAAAGTTAAAAATGCTTTTTAGCGCAGGTTCAAATTTCATCCTTCGCGCTAAAATCGCTGCATTTTATGTTATGATTTTGTTAGCGAGCGGAGATTTGTGGCGGGGTGTTTTGATAATTAATACCTTTAGCCATACTGAAGGAAAAAACCCATGCAGCAGGCTGGCAAAAGGAAAATTGGTTGGATAAGCGCCGCAGCGATTGTGGTGGCGAATATGGTCGGCACGGGGGTATTTACCAGCCTGGGCATGCAGTTGCAGTGGATATCCAACCCCATTTCCATTGCGCTGCTATGGTCCTTGGGGGGGCTAATTTCGTTGTTTGGCGCTTTCAGCTATGCCGAATTGGGTGCCAAGCTGCCGCGCTCCGGCGGCGAGTACTACTTCCTGTCGCGCATCTATCACCCTTTCATCGGCTACCTCTCCGGCTGGGTATCCCTTACGGTGGGTTTCGCCGCTTCCGTCGCCCTGGCGGCGATGGGCATGGGGGCTTACCTCGAGCAGTTCCTGCCCAAATCAGCCCTTTTCATCGCCATCGGCGCCATTGTCCTGATTTCGCTGGTGCATTCGGTAAACATCCAACAGAGCAGCCGTTTTCAAAATGCTTTCACCGCTCTAAAATTGGTGCTCATCCTCTTTTTCATCCTGGCTTGTTTCCTGGCAGAACCCTATGCCGGGGTACAGCCTGAAAGTATATCCTGGCAGGCGGAGCTAGTACAACCGGCCTTTGCTGTTTCGCTGGTCTATGTCGTCTATGCCTTTTCAGGCTGGAATGCAGCCGTCTATATCGTGGAGGAAATCGAAGCCCCGGCGCGCAATCTACCCCGGGCGCTCATCGGCGGCACTTTAGTAGTGAGCGTACTGTATGTACTGCTGCAATTGGCTTTCATGTACCAAGCGCCGGTGAGCGCTTTACAGGGCCGCTTGGATGTGGGGCAAATCGTGGCGCATCTCCTCTTTGGCGGCTGGGGCGGCAAGCTCATCAGCTTTTTCATCGCGCTTTTCCTGGTATCCAGCATCAGCGCGATGGTATGGGTTGGTCCCCGTGTGGTGCGGGCGATGGCCAATGACTACAGTATTTGGCGCTTCCTGGCCAAAGACAACAAAAACGGCGTGCCCGTGCGCGCCGTATGGCTGCAAGCTGGCATCAGCATCTTTATGATCGCAACAAGCTCTTTCGAG
Organism: uncultured Phaeodactylibacter sp.; assembly: GCA_964432875.1. Taxonomy (GTDB): domain Bacteria; phylum Bacteroidota; class Bacteroidia; order Chitinophagales; family Saprospiraceae; genus JACJYE01. Next base: position 51,461 of record CAYSPJ010000022.1, read on the forward strand.
CAGGTCTTGGTCTATAGCGGCTTTGTGCTACAGCTTTTCACCATCGCCGCAGTGGGTGGCATTTTTGTGCTGCGCTGGAAAAATGGCCATCAGGGCTATTCCAGCCCGGGATATCCCTGGGTGCAGATCGTTTTCCTGATCATCAGCTTTGCCATTATGGGTTTCCTGCTCTACGAGCGCCCTGTACAGAGCCTGTGGGGCTTGGCCAACTTGGGCCTGGGTTCCATTTCATTCCTCCTCAGCAAAGAACACGCACGCAAGACATTGGTAAAAACGCCTTGATGCCGAGCAAGCTGTATTATTTTTTTTATTGATGATCAATCCCTTATGCTGTAAAGTTAAAAAAAATAGCCCTGGCGCTTGCCGTTCTGCAGTATCTCCATATATTAGTAGCGCAAAACACCCCTCTGCCGTGTTTTTGCTGGACAAAACCCCCAGTACCGGTTGCCAATACTGCAGCAGTTCTCTTTTTAGCTCTTTTATTGTTCGCCCCATCAACCCAAAGTCAACAAACCTAACCCTGCAAGCATTATATTTTAAACCCAGAAACACCTTTTGCTATGAATGCGACTATAGCCCTTGTCAACAAGAGAATCTGGCCTTTGAATTTTGAGCAATTGCACCGGGATAGCCAAGAATGGCTTTCGCTGGTGAGCCACTGGAAATGCGAAGTGCGCTTCCTCGAAAAGTCGATGCGCCATTTTTTATGCCACCCGCTTTCCAGCCGGCAGGCCATTGAAATGCGGGATTGCTTCAATGCCTTGATGGCCTCTATCAAGCCGGAGATAAGAGAAATCGAAGGCTGGATACGTTCTTTTCAACGCCACCTGGCTAAGATGGCCCAGCCCGAAACGCCCGTTCGGGAGTTGAAAAACAATACCGAACACCGCCGGATTTACCAGAAAATACGCAGCTTTCAACGGCGCTTGGCCCAGCTGAAACGGCAGTTGTTTGAACTGTTCGCCCAAGTGATGCGCGACGAGAAACAGGCTCAAAACCAGCACCGCGCGATCTGGCCCAATCAGCAGCGGCATAGGCTGCGGCGCAGCGGCTAGGGGGGGCTCCTAATCTATTTCTACGCGTAACTATTTAGTGTCTGTCCATTTAGTCAAGTGTCTGA
>CAYSPJ010000023.1:0-29561 GCA_964432875.1 uncultured Phaeodactylibacter sp.
CGCGCTCAGCCTTTTAGGCTCGTGCGCAATCGGCAGCCTATTTTGAGATGTGTCCTAACTGTAGGCCTCCTTGAGGAGGAGGGTTGCCCGCACTAGCCCTGTGAAATATAGCGAGCTACTCCACAGAACTTGCCCCGCCCATCGGGTCAGAGTCAGCCCTTCGTCGAGCCGTGGCAGCGTGCCCAGCACGGGCAGCTTTGGCGCGCAGCCGCCAGTGCTGGCCATCATCGAGTCGGGCGAGGGCTGGCGCCAAGCTGAGCGGGTGGTGGTTCAATAGCCAGAGCGGACAAGGATAGCAAAAGGGCCTCCGCGCAGAATCGCGCGGAGGCCCTTTTTGCAGCAGATGCAATCGGCGTACTGAAAAAATAGTCTTTCAATGTTTGGAGCAGCGGAGGAGATGACGTACCTTGGGCTTGCGCTACGCTGCCCTGCTCGCACAAGCTTTGGGGCAAAAGATTTTTTCACCGCTCAATATCCATATCATGAAAAGATTGTTACAAGTCTTCATTTATGCTTGCCTAGTCTGTATCAGCTCCACGCCCTTGGCGGGGCAATGGGAGCAGACGGGAGGGCCAGGCGGGGGCCGTGTTTCTTCTCTTGCTTCTAGTGGAGCAAATCTTTTTGCAGGGACTCAATTTGCTGGAATTTTTCGTTCTTCAGATGATGGGGTAAATTGGACTCCAGTAGATCAAGGCCCCACTGGCACTAATATCGTGTCCATTATAGATACAGAAACAGCCCTCTTTGCCGGAACTTTATCGAGAGGTGTTTATCGCTCTCTCGATAGCGGCGACACTTGGATTCCAGCAAATAATGGACTGTCGGATAATGTCGTTAGGTCTCTGGCGTATAATGGTACTTATCTCTTTGTCGCAACTATTGGAGGTGTGTTTCGTTCCTCAGACAATGGTGAAAACTGGGCAATAATTTACAATGTTGGGATTCAATTGGATTTGCGTTGTCTTCTTGTTTATGGAGACGATATCTTTATTGGGACATATTGGGGCGGCATCCTTCGTTCAACCGATAGTGGAGAAAGTTGGAATACGGTCAACACGGGCTTAACTAATACTAATATTAGCTCTCTAATGGAAGTGGATGGGGAGATTTTTGCCGGTACAAGTGGAGGCATTTTTAAATCCATAAACAATGGCAACAATTGGGTCTCTGCTAGTACAGGCATAGGGAATACGACAATATGGACAATGGCAGTAAGCGATTCTGCACTTTTTGCAGGCACTAATAATGGGGTATTTCGCTCTGTCAATAAGGGTTCAAATTGGACTGCGGCTAATGATGGTTTGATTGTCAGTTCAGTTCATGCTATCGCACAGCATGGAATGAAGTTATATATTGGTACTAACTCACATGGCGTTTTCAGTTCTGATGATAATGGCCAGAATTGGATATTCTCCAGTTTCGGCTTAGCCGCAACGACCGTCCGCTCCCTTGCTGCTAGAGCTTCTGGTCTCTTTGCTGGTACAAATGGTAGCGGCATTTATTACTCTAATGATGATGGCAGCAATTGGGGGCCAGCCAATGTAGATTTGGCATCTCTTTATATCCTTTCACTGGTCATGAGTGAAACAGCTATCTTTGCCGGTACCGAAACTGGAGTTTTACGTTCTTTGGATGATGGTTTGAGTTGGAATTTAATTGGAGAGGGGGTAATAAATTCGACGGTTTGGGCGCTTCTTGTACACAATGGGACAATTCTTTTCGCTGGGACTAATGGCAATGGAGTCTTCCGGTCTTATGACAATGGCAATAGTTGGACTCCAGTTGGATTGACTGGCAACACCGTCTATTCTTTGGCGGCAGGCAGTGAAGGCATCTTTGCGGGAACCAATGATGGCATCTTCCAATCTACCAATAATGGAGAAGACTGGGTACTTGTTGGATTAGAAGGTAATCACATATCTACTCTAGCTTCAAACGGAGTATGGGTGCTTGCTGGCACATCTGGCAATGGCCTCTTTCACTCGGGCGATAATGGCGCAAGCTGGATACCTAAAAATCAAGATTCAACAGGGGCTTATATCTATTCCTTCGCGATAAGCGAAATAGGTACATTTATGAGTTCTAGCAATGGAGTACTATTATCAACGGACGATGGCTCAAATTGGTACTCGATTAAGGATGAGCTTTACCCTGCTATCATCTACTCTGTTATCGTCAACAGTGCCTATCTCTATGCCGGGACAATCGGCGCTGGCGTCTGGCGCCGTCCTCTCTCCGAGCTAACCTCCACGCCGGATATCCAACCTGCCGCCCCCTCCCCCTTCCTCCTCCGCTGCCACCCCAACCCCGTCCGCGAGGCGGCTGCCATATCCTTCCGCCTGTTGGCCCCTGCCCAGGCAAGGCTGCAGGTGTTCGACGCACAGGGGCGGGAAGCGGCAAGCCTGCTTTCCGCTCCGCTGCTGCCGGGAGATTATACCCAAGAGTGGGCACCGGCCGGCCTGCCCGGCGGCATCTATTTCTGCCGCCTGCAGGCGGGGGGGCTTGAGGAGACGGTAAGGGTGGTGCTTATCCGCTGATGTCCGTCGCGGCATTAGTAAACATGATGTGAGGCTTGAGGTGGGGGTTGGCCAGGTGGAATAGCTCCGAGCTGTCTTTGGTTATCTCACGGGGCCTGCTGCAACCCAGCTCATGCTAAGCCTTAGAACAACTGCTTATTGATACTCAAGCTGCACCTTCAACAAACCCAAAGCGGTCGCCATCCAGACGGTGTTGCCGCGGATCGCTATAGCGGTCACCCTCAAATTGGGGAAGCCTTTGATCTCCTTGGAGAGTACCAGCCAGTTTTTTTGGTTGTACAGCGAAACTTCATGCTTCAGGTCAAAGGTAGGCGCATCCAATCCAGTTGACACCCAGAGGTTGCCCGGCTCGTCAAACGCCAGGCATTCGACCCGGTTGGTCGCTTGCCCGGAGCTGGCGGGGTTGTGGCTGACAAAATCGCCGCCCTGAAATACCTGGAGGCCGCCGTGAAGCGTATCGCTGTCCAGGAAAATGATGGCGTTGGTCCCCACCCAGACCGCACCGGTCTTGTCGCCAGCGATCTGGCTGATCCAATTGTAGGCCAAGTTTGAGTTGCTGATGGTATAGGCCTGTTCCAGCCCGGAAGAAGTTCTCGTCCAGATGCCGCCAGCCCCTAGCCACATGCCATGGCCCGTCCAGAGCGTGCCCGCTTCGTCAAAGTGGATGGCATTGATGATACCAATCGGCAAGGTGCTGTTTTCCGGGGTAAACAGAGTCCATTCGTCAATTTGGTTAAATTTCATCAAGCCGCCTTCGTCAGCGTTGCCGCTACTGAACCACACCTTGTCCTCCCGGTCAAGCGCGAGGGTGAACACCTGATTGATGACCATCGGAGCATTGGAGGTATTGTAAACCTGGAAAGCGTTGCCAGCGAGCTTGAAAAGCCCCTGAGCCGTCCCGCCCCAAAGCGCCCCGTTGCGGTCGGAGGCCATGGAAACAATCGAGTCATTGGGCAGCGCAGAATTTGCCGTCGTGTAGTGCTGCACCCCATCCCCGATCCGGATCAGGCCATTGCCAAAAGTGCCCACCCACAAAGTATTCTCCTGGTCGATGTGCAGCCTGTAGGCATTTTCGGTACTTACCCCGCCGATCTCGCTGACCAAACTCCAGGAAACCGAGGCGATCCCGTAATCCTCAAACCGGCTGAAGTCATTTTTCTTGTTGCAGGCTGAAACTGCCGTTAGCAGGCTCACCGCCAGAAGCATTTTGCTCATGATTTTTTTTTTGAAGTGTAATTTGATCTGCCAGGCCTGGCTGCCCGCTTTATCTCTAGGCTCCCCGGTAGCCAGCGACGATCGCAGTGAGGCGAGAGAAAGCTTGAATCCTTTCATGGCTTTAGGCGCTGGGCGCATTTATCCTATAACTCCAAATCCTGCTTCTCATTATTTCTTAATGGCGAAAAAAAAAATTAACATTTCCGTAAATCCTCACCGCTGCACTTTTAACGCCCCTACCTGCCCCCATTAACGTTTCGATAGCACCTCGGGCGGCGGAATGGGTGTAAATTAGAAGGGTGGAGATGAGTTGCGAGTTGCGAGCGGCGAGTTTAGACCCTGCCATCAGGAAGTTGCCGAGTCTATAGCAGAGAAAAAACGGCCATGCCACAAGAGGCGAAGATCGTGTCTCGCAGCTCAAAACTTCCAACCAACCACATCGTGCCGGACAATAACATAAAGACCTATGTATAGAACCCTAACCCTCGCCATCCTGATCTGCAGCCTGCTGCTGGGCTGCAGCAACCCGCAAAAGTTGCTGGAAAGCAATAATCCTGAGCGCGCCTATACCGTCAGCAAGCGCCTGGTGGACCAGCGGCTGAAACGCGACAAGCCATTTAAGAACGACGAGCTGCACATCCTGGCAGCCAGCTACGGGCAGCTCCAGGACGAGCTGATCCGGGAGATCGAGGTGCTGGAACTCGGCCGGGCACCGGGGCGGTGGCTGGAGCTGTACCCCCTCTACCAAAAGCTGCTGGAGCGCCGCCAGGACATCGAGCCCTATCTGCCCTTGCTCAACGGGTTTGACCCCCGCTACGATCTGGCTACCTTGCAGGCGCTGACCGAGCGCTCGCGCCAGCAAGCCGGGGCCTATTGCTACGCCGAAGCCGAAGCTATCTTCCCGGCAGCGCGCGCCGGCGACAAGTCCGCCGCACGCCGCGCCTACCACTGGCTGGCAAAGGGCTTGGGGTACGCGCCCGAACGTGCAGATTACCTCGCGCGGCAAGCGGAAATGGCGCAGCTCGGTATCCTGCGGGTACAGGTATCGCTGGCAGCACCCCGGGGCTACTATGCAGACCACCTGACCGATTACTTCCTGCGCGGGCGCGAGATGGAGCGCTTCAAGTGGATGGAGGTGTATTTTTCGCCCTCCCGCATCCCACCCGACTATATCGTGCAGATCGAACTGGACCATGCTTACGTAAGCTTCGACCAGGAGCAAAGCCATACCGCCTCCTTTTGTCAAGATGTGGTGGATGGCTACAAAACCGTGGAAAAGGAAGTGTGGGTCAACGACTCCACCAAGGTCATCGTCAAAGAGGAGGTGCCGATTATCGTGACCGTGTCGGGTACCATCACTACGGTGGAGCAGTCCAAATCGGCCAGCGCCAGCTTCTATGCTACCCTCATGCCCGCGGAAGGCGGCCTGGCAGAGCACAGCTGGCAGCGCTCGGAATACGCCGAGTGGCGGCATACCTACGAAATCTGCTCCGGCGATTCGCGGGCGCTGCCCCGCTCCTGCTGGGGCTTCCGCCAGATGTTTCCCAGCGACTGGGCAATGCTCCGCGACCTGGCCCCCTGCCTGCGCCAGCGCCTCCTCACCGACTTGCGCGCGCTGTTCCCGGAAGCTGCGGGGCGCTATATCAACGCGCCGGGGGATGGGCGGCGGAGGGGGTGAAGGGGCAGAGGGATTGCTGCAATTTAGCGGCGAGTCTCTAGCTGCGAGCTGCGAATTTAGATGTGCCAAGCTTAAAAGCGCTTTTCTCCAAAGCTCACAACTCGAGCCTCGAGCTGACTTCCTCACTTCCAACCTAACCTACCCACCCTCAAAACAATTTTCAATCTTTTTCGTTAAAAGTTAGTGAGTGTTCACAAACAACCTTATCTTTGTCACAGCTTAAAAAATCATAGCCGGCTGAGCTGCTGATAAACGTCAAAAACTAAGAAAGCAATGAACGGTAAAAACAACATCGCGATCGGCTTCCTCACCATGGGGTTCTTCATGGCCTATGGATTTCTGCTGATTTATCTTCGGGATTTTGCCCCGGGCAAAGAGGCCTGGGTGGAGAGTTACTCTTTTGGCAAGCACTTCGAATCCCGCCTGGCTCATGTACATGGCAACTTGTTCGCTTTCCTTAATATCCTGATCGGCTACCTGCTGCTGCGCTTCCAGGCGCAGTTGTCTAATGTCAGAGCCATTTCATGGCTGGCGCTCACCGGGCTTTTGATGCCGATCGGTATCTTGTCGGAAGTTTATTTTGGCGTGCCACCTGTACTCGTGCTTATCGGGGCCATTGCCATGACGGCTTCGGCCTTGTGGCTGGGATTTGCTTTTTTGCGCATAAAAACGAATTAAGGGAATGAGTACAACAACCATCTCCGACCGGCAGTTTGAAATCATCGCCGCCGCAGGGAACATCCTGTCTGCCTCCGGGGTGAGCGGCCTGACCATCAAGAACCTGGCCAAGGCCATGCAATTTTCGGAAAGCGCCATTTACCGGCATTTCAACAGCAAGGAGGAAATCGTGGTGGCCATGTTGGGCTATTTGGCGGAAAACATGGATGAAAGGCTAAAGCAGGTCGTTTCCGGGCAAAAAGATCCCCGGGAAAAGCTCGAAGCCATTTTCCTCAACCAGTTCGGGTTTTTCGCCCAGAATCCGCACTTCGTAGTCGCTGTTTTTTCCGACGGGCTCATGGAAGAAAGCCAGAAAATCAACGCCGCCATCCTGCGCATCATGCAGGTAAAAATGAATCATCTAATGCCGGTCATCATGCAGGGGCAACAGCAGGGGCTGTTCACCAACACCATCACCACCGAGGAATTAATGCATATCCTCATGGGCAGTTTCCGCTTGCAGATGCTCAAATGGCGCATCGCCAATTTTCAATTCGACATCGAGCGCCAGGGGAGGAATATGCTGGATGCTATTTTAACACTGATCAAAAATCAAGGCCAATCATGAAAAAAATCTTGTTGTTGATCGCTTTGCCATTATTGATGGCAAGTTGCGCCACAAAAAAAGATGCTACCATCGGCAATTTTCACCATTTAACTTCTAGAAACATGACCAACATCAGTTCTATGCACGAAGCGGCCAAAGCCGTCTCCGCAAAGCCGCTATTCAAAGGACAGGAAGGCACCGTCAACGCCCTGCAAATCCAAAAGGATGGGCTGCTCGATAAGCACATCACCAAGGTGCCCGCACTCCTGGTCTGCGTGGCTGGCGAGGTAGTCTTTGAAAACGAAAAGGGCTTCAAACAGACCCTCACCAACGGCGATTACATCAACATCGAACCCATGGTCACGCATTGGGTAAAGGGCATCCAAGACAGCCAGCTTTTGCTCATCAAGTAAAAAATTTGCCCCATGAAGTTAGTGAGCACTCACGCACTTAGAGTGGCGTTGTGGTTTGCGCTTGCCGGTTTCAGCCACAACGCCCTGCAAGCCCAGGCTATGTCCTTGCCGCAATGCATCGAAACGGCTTTGGCCCACAACAAAAACTTGCAAGCTGGCAGGAACAACCTCAACCTCTATCCGCTCAAGCAGCAAGAGGCCCGGTCGAACCTTTGGCCGAAAGCGACGGTAGCGGCAGACTACAGGTATTTCACCAACCTGCCCTACCAGCTCCTGCCCTTGTCCGTATTCAACGGCCCTGAAGGGCAGTTCAGAGAAGCGCAATTTGGCGTGCCGCACAACCTCAGCGCCAACGTACAGCTGGCGGTGCCGCTCTACCATCCACAAATCAAAGCGGGGGTAAAAAGTGCCGAGATCGCTGCGGAAATAGGCGATTTGCAGGTGGAAAAAAGTGAGGAGCAAGTCATCTTCGAGCTGGTGAACCTGTACTACAACGCCCAGATCCTGCAGCACCAGCTCGGTTTTGTGGACAGCAACCTGCTCAATGCCGATCGCCTGCTCGGCACGATGCGATTGCTGCGCGAGCAGGGGCTGGCCAAGGGCACCGATATCGGCAAAATCGAACTGCAACAGGCGCAGCTGCAGTCCCAACGCACCCAATTGGAGGGCACGCTGGCGCAGGTGCTCAACGGATTGAAATTCCTCATGGGCCAAGGGCTGGAGGCGCCGCTGTCCGTCCCTAAAGATATTGCGCTGGCAGATGATCGGGCATACCCCGTCTCCCCATCCGTTGAGGCCCGCCTGGCGCAAGTCCAAAACCGCCTCTTGCTCAATGAATTGGATTTGCTGAAAAAATCAACTTTGCCGACCGTTTCGATCGTGGCCAACTATGGCCTGACGGGGTTCGGGTACTCCGGCCAGCCTGCCCCCTTCTTCAAGGTATTCCCCCTTGGCTTCATCGGCGCCCAGGCCAGCTACCCGCTCTGGAACCGGGCCACCCGCTTTAAACTGGCACAGAAAGAAGTGGAGATCAGGAGCAACCGCCTGCAATCCGAGCAGATCCAGGCACAAAATGACCTGCAAATCGCCAATGCGCTCTTGCAAAGAAATACCGCCCGGGAAAATATCCCCGCCATCCAGCAACAAATCGACCTGGCCGCTTCGGTTTATCAACAGACGCTGACCCAGCAGCAGCAAGGCATGGCGACCATTACCGATGTACTATTGGCAGATAATGCACTGCGGGAAGCGCAAACCCATTATCTCCACGCCCTCGTCGAGTATCTGAAAGCCGATTTGGAATTGAAAAAAGCATCCGGATCCATCAAACATTAGACCATGAAAAAGATCTTGTCCTATTTGCTGCCCGCCCTCATTCTAATCGGCATTTTCGGCGGCATGGCTATTAAGCTGAAAAAGAACAAAGCCACCGCGGAAGAGCGGGTATTTCACTACGCCCCAACAGAAGCGGCTGCTTTGACGAGCGAGGCTCCTTCGCCTGCCCCGCCGGCCGAGCCCGGCAAGCTGATTTTCACGGGCACCTTCGAGCCCTTTCGGGAAACCAAACTCAGCGCCGAGGTACAGGGCAAAATCAACCACATCGCGGTAGATGCGGGCAGCATCGTGGCCAAAGGGCAGACCCTGGTGCAACTGGACGATGCGCTCCTGCAACTGCAGCTGCAATCCGTCGATGTGCAAATCGAGGGCTTGACGGCCGATGTGAACCGCTATACCATTTTGGCGAAAGCCGATGCGGTACAGGGTATCCAGTTGGAAAAAGCCGAATTGGGCTTGAAGTCCGCCCAGGTGCAGCGGGCAACCATCCAGGAGCAAATCCGGAAAACGGCCATCAAAGCGCCTTTTAAAGGAGTGGTGTACGGCAAGCTCAACGAAGTCGGCGGCTTTGCTGCGCCCGGCGTCCCGCTCCTGCACTTGCTCGACATCAGCCAATTGAAATTCACGATCAACGTGCCCGAAAACGATCTGCAATATTTCAAGGTCGGGCAAACCCACGACATCATCGCGGAGGCTTTCCCCGGCCAGAAACTGCCGGGCAAGGTGAGCATGATTGCCAGCAAAGCAAACGCAGGCAGCAGCTTCCCCGTGCAATTCACGGCCCGCAACTTTCCCAACCATGCGCTGCGGGCGGGGATGTTTGGGCAGATTGAATTATCCAGCAAAAACTGATCGAGCATGAACATCACCGCAATTTCCATCAACCGCCCCTCGCTGATCATCGTGCTGTTCAGCGTGTTTGCGCTGCTTGGGATCATCGGCTATAAGAACCTCAGCTACGAGCTGATGCCCGATTTCAACCAGCCCGTCGTGGTCATCCGCACGGGCTACCCAGGCGCGACGCCGGAGGAAGTGGAAACCTCCGTTTCCCGGAAAATCGAGGACGCGCTGTCCAATCTGGAAGGTATGGACTACTTGGTCACCAAATCCCTGCCCAATGCCTCGGTCATTATCGCCAACCTGAAATACGGCACTGACCTCGACCAGGCCATGCAGGATGCCCAGCGCTACATCGACAACATCCGCAAAGACTTGCCCGCCGATATTTTAAGCCCGGTGATGAGCAAGGTGTCGCCCAACGACTTGCCGATCATGTCCATCAGCGCCACCAGCAATTTGCCCGCTCCGGTTTTTTATCAAAAAATGAAAGACGATTACCTGCCCCAGATTCAGCAATTGAAAGGCGTAGCTGAAATCACCCTGCTGGGCGGCGAGGAGCGGGAAATCCAGGTGAAAGTCAAGCAGGAAAAACTCAAATACTACCAGGTTTCCCTGCTGCAAGTGGTCGAAGCCATCAACCGGGCAGGCTTGGACTTGCCGGCAGGGACGGTGCAAACCGATACTGAAACCAACTCGGTGCGCCTGGTTGGAAAATTTAACACCCTCGATCAGCTGCGCGACGTGCAAGTGGCCCTGCCTTTGCCCAACAGCCCGGTCTATCTGCAAGACGTGGCGGAAGTGAGCGACGGCATCCGGGAAGTAACCTCAGTGAGCCGCTTCAACGGCAAAAACGGCATCGGCCTTTTGCTCAAAAAACAAGGCGACGCCAATGCGGTGGACGTGTCTAAAGGGGTGCGCAACGCCCTGGAAAAAATCGAACAGCAGAACGCCCGGCACGAAGTGCGCTTCACCATCGCCGACGACAGCACCGACAACACCATCGCCGCCGTGGAGAGCGTGGTGGTGGATTTGATCCTGGCGGTCATCCTTGTGTCCTTGGTGATGCTGCTATTTTTGCGCAGCTTCCGAAACTCCCTCATCGTACTGGTGGCCATCCCCACCTCCCTGATCACGGCTTTTGCCGCCATGTGGCTGCTCAATTACACCCTCAACCTGATGACCCTCCTGGCCATGTCCCTGATCATCGGCATCCTCGTGGACGATGCGGTGGTGGTGTTGGAGAACATCCAGCGGCACCTGGACATGGGCAAGGAAAAGCGTAAAGCGGCATTTGAGGGGCGCATGGAAATCGGCTTTTCGGCCTTGTCCATCACCTTGGTGGACGTGGTGGTGTTTTTACCGATCCTGTTCTTGCAAGTCTTTGTGGCAGATATGCTCAAGCAGTTCTCGGTGGTCGTCGTCACGGCTACGCTGACCAGCCTGCTAGTCGGCTTTACCCTCACGCCCTGGCTGGCTTCGCGCATCGGGAAAAAAGAAGACTTGCAGCCGACTAACCTCTTCAACCGCTTTTTGATCGGTTTTGAAAAACTATTGGACCGTTTTATCGAGTGGTACGGCAAGCAACTTAATTGGGTGCTGAACCATAAATTGGTTTTCACGGGCATCGTGCTCCTGCTTTTCGCCATGACCATGGGCGTGATGAAGCAAGGCATCATCGGCAAAGAACTCATTTCCACGGGCGACCAGGGGAAGTTCCGCTTTGCTTTGGAATTTGACAAAAGCACTTCCATTCAACGCAACGATTTGGTGTCCAGGGAGATAGAACAGCATATTTTGGCGCAAGCCGAAGTGCAAACCCTGTTCAGCAACGTGGGCGGGCCGAGTACCGGCATCGGTAGTCTGGGCGTAGGGGTGCCATACAAGACGGAATTCACCGTGCAGTTGAAGGACAAAAAGCAGATTGATAATCTGCGCACCGAAGACTTCATGCTGCGCCTGCGGCAGGAGTTGCAAAAGCAATACCCCGACATCCGCTTTTCCATGGCGACGCTGGGACTGGTGCCCCGTTCCGCCCCCGTAGAAATGACGCTGAGCGGCGGCGATCTGGCGCAAGTGATGGAAACCGGTCAGATGCTCAAAGAGGTGGTGCAGCGCATCCCCGGCGCCGACAACGTGCAGTTGTCGGTGGAGGAAGGCAGCCCCGAGTATCAGGTTTTGCCCGATAAAGACCGCATGCAGCGCCTCGGTTTGAACACCGCTTACACTGGCCAAAGCCTGCGCATCGCCTTCACCGGCAATGACGATGCCAGCCTTACGGAAAACGGCACGGAATATCCCATCCGGATCTGGCTGGCCGATTTCGACCGCCGCAACCAGGACGACGTCAGCCGCTTGAACATACTCAATCCTGCCGGGCTGCCCGTGCAAGTAGCGCAATTCGCCCAGGTCGTCAAAGGCCGCACCCCCTCGCTGCTGGAGCGCAAAGACCGGCAGCCGGCCGTCACCCTCACCGCCGACGCCCTGGGCCGCCCCTCGGGTACGGTGGCCGATGATGTGGTGGCGTATCTGAAGCAGAACCCCTTGCCCGAGGGCATGAGCCTGACCTGGGGCAGCGACATCAAGCGGCAGAATGATAGCTTTGGGGCATTGGGCAGTGTGCTAGCCATTTCATTTTTACTGATCTACCTGATCATGGTCGCTCTGTACGACAACTTCTTGTATCCTTTTGTGGCGTTGTTTTCCATCCCGGTAGCGGCGATCGGTGCCTTCCTGGCCCTGAACCTGTCCCTAAGCAATTTAAGCTTATTTGCCCTCCTGGGTTTGATCATGCTGATGGGCTTGGTGACCAAAAATGCCATTTTGATCGTGGACTTTACCAACCAGCTCAAAGCGGCCGGCTTGCACTACCGGGAGGCCCTGATCCAGGCCGGCAAGGAGCGGATGCGCCCGATCTTGATGACCACGCTTTCCATGGCCATCGGGATGCTGCCCATCGCCCTGGCCAGCGGCACCGCCAGCGAATGGAAAAACGGTCTGGCCTGGGTCATCATCGGCGGCTTGCTTTCTTCCCTAATCCTAACGGTGTACCTCGTGCCTATGATGTATTATTTGGTGGACCGGGGGAAGGAGCGGCTGGGGCGCAAAAGATGAAGCACGGAACCTGAAATGGATACGAATCAAGGTGGGGTACAACTGCGAGCCTGTACTCCACCCTGATATTTTGCTCAATGCCCGGGTGCTGCAGCAGTAGTACCCAACCGCAAAGCTTCCGACTTCTAACGAGCAGAAAGGCGTACTTTCCCGCAATACTGTACCGTCGCGGACTGTCGGACGAACATCTCTGTTTTTATATCGACTGGAACACTTTCAAAACATTGAACGGGCTATGGCTTTTCCGACGTGCTGGGCCCTACGCCGCCGATCTCAATCCCAAATCCCCTCCTCCTCAATCTCGAACTCCGCGTCCTTCTCCCAGATTTCCATCTCGCAGGGCTTGCAGTTGAACTTGAGTTTGTACTCCACCTCCCCGTGTTTGAGCACCAACGGCTCTTTTACCTTCTCGCCCATCGTCTCGCGCTGGAAGCGGGGGCACTTGCCCAGCTCGTATTTCACGCAGTACTTGGTGGTCATCACGCGCGACTTGCCGGGGTCCCATTGCAGCTCGAAGGCCTTCTCGATCTGCTGCACGCCGTGGCGATGGTAAAACTGCCGCGCCAGTTTATTGGAAACGTTGTAGGTGAAGTCCAATTCCGCTACCGGATAGGGGTGGTCGGTGGGGGTGATGGGGCGTTCCTCACGATGGTATTCCCGGACGCGGGTGTCCATCAGTTGCTCCAATACGGTGCGGCGGATGTCGTTGATTTTGGAAATGGGCAGGAACCAATTAGCTGAAAAATCCACGCGGATGTCGTCCACGATGAAGGGGGTATTGCCCGCTTTAGCCAGATTTTTCTTGATATTGTCAACGATGGATTCGCCATTCTTGGTCGGTTCTTTTTCCGCTGGCAAGGTAGCCGTGCTCGTGTGCCCGTCCTCGTCGGTGGCGGTGAGGGTGAACCCCTCGGTTGATTCCGCGAAGTGCAGCGCCACCCCGATTTTTCGGATGGCGCTATCGTCCCGCTCCAGCAGTTTGTTGAATGCCGCGTCGGAATTGCGGTAGATATCTGTGCCCACGGGCAGTTGGCGTAAGGTATTGGGCACCACCAAGCCGTTGATGATGATGTTCACGCGGTCGCCGTCGGCCTGTCCTTCTTCGTTTACGAAATAGAGGCCGTCACCGTTGTTCAGCAGCTCGGCATTTTCGATGAGGTAGCCGTTGGCTTTGACCTCCAGCAGTTTGCCGATGTACTCGCCCTGCGACTTTGGCGTCTCCCACGAACCAATCCGCGCCTTGCGCTGGTTCACGAAGTAGTCAGTGTACCCCCGGTTGAAGCTCTTGTCCATCTTGGCCTCGAAAGTGTAGAACGTCCGCCCGGACGAAGCCTTTTCGTAGAGCGGGTTATCCTCCAGGAAGGCATCCAAGCGCTTGCGCAGGTAGGAGACGTTGTTCTTGACATAGACCAGATCCTTAAGCCGCCCCTCTATCTTGAACGAAGTGATGCCCGCCTCAATGAGCATGGGCAGTTGGTCACTGAGGTTGAGGTCTTTGATGGACAGCAGGTGGGTTTCGGTCAGCAGCGTAGTGCCGTTGCCGTCTATCAGGTTGTAGGGCAGGCGGCAGTTTTGGGCGCACGAGCCGCGGTTGGCGCTGCGCTCGCCGTTTGCCACGCTCATGTAGCAATTGCCGCTGAACGACACGCATAGCGCGCCGGACACAAAGAACTCCAGCTCCACGTCGGTAGCCTCGTGTATTTCGCGGATCTGGTCCAGGTTCAGCTCGCGCGCCAGCACCACCCGCCGGATGCCCGCATCCGCCAGGAATTTGACGTGCGCCGCATCGCGGTTATTGGTCTGCGTACTGGCATGCAGTACTATGGGCGGCAGGTCCATTTCCAGTATGGCCATGTCCTGTATGATGAGCGCGTCCACGCCGGCCTCGTACAGCTCGTGGATGAGCTGGCGGCAGGCCTCCAGCTCGTTGTCGTAAAGGATGGTGTTGACAGTCACGAAAACTTTGGCCTTGAACAAGTGGGCGTACTCCACCAATTCGGCGATGTCCTCTACCGAGTTGGTGGCGTTTGTCCGGGCGCCAAAGGTGTGCGCGCCGATGTAAACGGCGTCTGCGCCGGCATTGATGGCCGCCATGCCTTGGTAAAGGTTCTTGGCTGGCGCAAGGATTTCTACCTTATGCTTCATGCCGCAAAGGTAAAAAACGGGAACAAAATAACTGGTACATTTACGTGAGGATTGTGGCTGCGGTTAAGGTTGAGAGCTAAGGATTGCCATTCAACACCCGAAAGTAGTGGGGGGGCGCTCAATGCTCGTCCGCATTTAGCGGGATGGCTCCGTACGGGGCACACTGCCACGGCTAGGCTCAGTCAGCAGTTGGCGCATAGCAACGTCTCGTCTGAACGAGGTGAAGCGGGATCGGAAGGCAGAAGGTGATGAACCCTGTGGCACACACGCTTCGCTATTCCAAAGGATGAACTGCGCCAGCAGATACACCGTGCAACGATCACCGCCGCCGCAAAATCGCATACTGCCGCACCACCACCGGCAGCGATTTCACCTCTGGTATCTTTTCCCCCTCGTGCTCGCCTCCGCCAGTGATGGTGCGGGGTTTATTTTCCCCGGAGATGATTTCATAGTGCAGCTCATCGCCAATCAATTCGGTAGTGCTGAGCAGCAGGGCGTTGCCCACCTCGAAGCGGCTGTAAAGCTTGCCGGCGATGTAGGTCGCATCCAGCACGATGGAATTCAGCTCGTCGATTGCATAGAGGCCAAATTTGGGCTTGTTGGCACGCAGCAGATACTCGCGCTGGTTGGCCTCCTCGCCCTGTCCATAGATGATGGTCCAGGTATAGGCGCTGTCCACATCCTGGATGTGCAGCTCCATCGGCACGTCCTGCATCTTGCCATCGGGCGCAAAAATCTCCAGGCGGCCCGCCCATCGCCCGGCCCAGGAGGCGGGGAAATCGAGCAGGGGTTCTTCAAGCTCTTGGGCAAAAGCAGGCCCACTGAGGAGCGAGGCTGCAAAAAGCAAAAGCATCAGCTGCTTTTTGAATAGAAGGTTGAGTACTTTTTTCATGCCATTTTCCGTTTTCGTTGGTCACTATTCGTCGATCCCCTTCCAACTTCCAGCGCAGGAAGGTGTTTATTGAGCCAACGACTGATTTAAAACCGTTCAAAGATAAAATAAACATCCGATTTCAACAAAATGAAGCCAATACGCCGCTCCCTCTTTTTCGCTTTATGGCTCTTTATACACATGCAAAGCCATGCCCAAACGCCTTATTTCCAACAGGATGTCGATTATCGCATCGCGGTGCTGCTCGACGACGAGCAGCACTTCCTGCACGGGCAGCTCGAAATCCGCTACCGCAACAACGCGCCCCAGGCGCTGGACAGCCTCTACTTCCACCTCTGGCCCAATGCCTACCGCGATAATCAAACCGCCTTCGCCCAGCAGCAACGGCAACACGGCAACCTGCGCTTCCACTACGCCCCGCCCGAGGATCGGGGCTATACCGACAGCCTGCGCTTCGAGGCTGAGGGGCAACCCATCGCCTGGGGGCTGGATACCCATCATGCCGACATCGCCGGGCTGAAGCTGGCCCAGCCGCTGCTGCCGGGCGCAGAAATCATTATCACCACCCCCTTCCGGGTCAAGCTGCCGCGCACCTTTTCCCGC
The DNA here is from genome assembly GCA_964432875.1 of uncultured Phaeodactylibacter sp. Taxonomy (GTDB): domain Bacteria; phylum Bacteroidota; class Bacteroidia; order Chitinophagales; family Saprospiraceae; genus JACJYE01. The sequence continues at coordinate 16,034 of CAYSPJ010000023.1, forward strand.
CTGGGGCACGAGGGGCAGGCCTATCAGATCACCCAGTGGTACCCCAAGCCCGCCGTGTTTGACCGCGACGGCTGGCATGCCATGCCCTATCTGGACATGGGCGAGTTCTACTCTGAGTTCGGCAGCTTTGACCTCAGCATCACCTTGCCGGAAAACTATCTGGTGGCCGCCACCGGCATGCTGCAGACGCCCAGCGAAAAAACCTTCCTGGAGGAACAAATCGCCCGCAGCGCCGCTCTGCTCGACACCCTTACCCAGGGGGTGAGCCAGGCGCCATTCCCACCCTCTTCGCCCACGCTCAAAACCATCCGTTACACCGCCGAGCAGGTGCATGACTTCGCTTGGTTTGCCGACAAGCGTTTTTTGGTTCAGAAAGAGCTGGCCATCCTGCCCTCGGGCCGCAGCGTGGAAGCCTGGGCGTTCTTCCCGCCCGACGAGCAGCACCTCTGGAAGCAAGCCGCCGGCTATGTCAGCCGGGCGCTGGTTTTTTATTCGGAGCTAGTGGGTGAATACCCCTACCCGCAGGCCACCGCGGTGCAGACCGCCCTGAGCGCCGGAGGCGGCATGGAATACCCCATGGTGACCAACATCTCCCTGATGGGCGACGCCCAGGGCGTTGACGAGGTCATCACCCACGAGGTGGGGCACAACTGGTTTTACGGCATCCTGGCCTCCAACGAGCGCCGCTCTCCCTGGATGGACGAGGGCATGAACAGCTACTACGACCACCGCTACAGCCGCCTGCATTACGACGGGCCGGATTTGTCTTACCTCCCGGATTTCGTGCTGAAAAAGACCGAGCTGGATATGCTGGAGATCGCCTACCTCTACCAGGCCCGGCGGCGGCTCAACCAGGCACCCCAGACCCCTTCCGAGGAGCTGAGCCGCATCAACTACTTCCTGAGCGCCTACGAGATACCGGCCAGGGCCTTCCGCTATCTGGAATCCTACCTGGGCACCGCCCGCTTCGACGCCATCATGCAGGGCTATTACGAGCAGTGGAAATTCCGCCATCCGCGGCCTGAGGATTTCCAGGAGCACGTGGAGGGGGCCGTCGGCCGGCCGCTACCCTGGTTTTTCGACGGGCTGATTTTTTCCAACCAACGCCAAGATTATGCCATCGCCGGCATCAAGAGCCGAGGGGATTCTCTGCAGGTGCGGCTGCGCAACAAGGGCCGCATCGCCGGGCCCTTCGTGCTTAGCGCCATGGCGGGGGGCGAGCCGGTTTATGAGTTTTGGGTCGAAGGCTTTGAGGGCCGCCAAGAGATTACCCTGCCAGCGGGCCGCTATGACGAGATCATCCTGGATCGGGAGCACATCACTTTTGATTTGTATCGGCAGGACAACCGCATCCGCACCCAGGGCTGGTTCAAAAAGTTCGAACCGTTGAGCTTGCAGTATCTGGCAGGGGTAGAAAGCAATAGCCGCACCGCCATCTACTGGACGCCGCTGCTGAGCTGGAACGACTACGACAAGGCCATGCCCGGCCTGCTGCTGCACAACCGCCTGCTGCCAGAGAAGCGCCTGGAGTGGGCCCTGGCGCCCTTTTGGGGCACCAATACCCAAGCCTTGACCGGGCTGGGCGGGCTGCATTACAACTTCTACCCCCAATCGCCCAAGCTTCAGCGATTGGCTATCGGCATCCAGGCGCGCAGCTTCCAGTACCGCAGCTTTGCGGCTACGGGGCAGGCTTTCCGCTTTGCCCGCTGGCAACCCTATCTGCGGCTGGACTTGGCAGTGCCCGCCACCAGCGCCCTGCGCCGCCAGGTGCTGCTACGCAACATCTGGCTGCAATACGAATACCCGGACTTCGCCCCCGACGGCGAGCCGCTGCCGACTATCTGGCGCACCGGGGCGATCCAGGAGCTGAGTTATTCGTCGGAAAACCGCCGCAAGCTGAACCCCTACCATTGGCGCATCGCCCTGGAACACCAGGACCACCGCCGCTTGAGCTTGCGCTCTGGCCGCTACCTGAAATCGAGCCTCGAGTACCGGCAAGCCTTTGCCTTCGAGCGGGGGCGCAACATCCACCTGCGCTTTTTTGCCGGGGCTTTCCTCTATAACAGCAACCGCGGCATCGGCGCCATCGAGCCCTGGGCTTTCAACCTCACCGCTCAGGGCTTCAACGACTATCGCTACGACGATTTCTACCTCGGCCGCAGCGATGCCGAGGGGCTGTGGCTACAGCAGGTGAGCATCCGTGAGGGAGGCTTCAAAAACGTCATCGGCCGCGGCTTCAACCTGGGGCGCAGCAACAGCTTCATCCTGGCCGCCAACTTCAAGGCCGACCTGCCCCGCAAGGTGCTGCCCAAGCTCCCCATCAAGCCTTACTTCGATATCGGCTACTTCGACAATACCCTGCCCACGGGCCAGGGGGATTCCTTCAAAGACCAGCTCCTCTGGAGCGGCGGCCTGATGATTGATATCGCCGACGAGGCCTTCGCCCTCTATTTCCCCCTGATCAATTCGGCCAACATCCAGGACCGCTACGCGGAGCGGGGCAGCTACTGGCGCCGCATCGCCTTCGCTGTCGATCTGCATCGGTTCAACCCCTGGAAGGCGATTGACCGCTTGGAGTTTTGAGGAAGGTGGCGCAGCTACTCTTATGGAAAATCTATACGCCGCCTGAAGCAGGTGTTTAAACGAGCTGGAGAACGCAGGGATTGGGAAGTCCGCTGCTTCTACATCGATGGCGACAGCTTCGATTATTTCGTACGGTAAGAGCTTGTTCAGGTATCGTGCCCAGTGGGCTTTTTCCGGCACAGGCGTATATCCTCCCATGCTCGCGCAGGGGCGCATATTTGTCGACAATGCATCATTTTAGGGTGACTTGGCACGTAAAAAAAATATTTTTCATAAGTATTTGCCTCGGGCCGATTATATTTGCGCTCTAGCGCTGAAGAATGAAGCAACGCCCCCACCCGGCAGCAAAAATCCCAAAAACTTTACGGCAAGGAACCAGCACTACAACACGTTTCCTGGTGCTACGTTCATGGCTGTCAATATTGATCAGGAAAAGCTAACTTTACCCCAATAGTGCCAACTTCTTTTATTCACCAACACCAGGTAATCGACTTATGCACATCTTTACAAAAACATCTGCGGGCAAACCGCAGCCCGCCGCGGGGTCAAGCCCGGGCCATCTTTGGCAAAGCGCGCTACAATGCGCTGTCCGAGGCAGCTCACGCCTCTTCACGTTGCTCTTCGTCTTTTTTTCGTTGGCCCCAGCGAGCTGGGCCCAAGATTTCATGATGCAGGGCTGGTACTGGGATTACCCCAAGCCTGGCTGTAACAGCTATGTGGGCCCCTCTATTGCTGCGGACATGGCAACGCGAGCAGCCGACCAGAAAAATGCCGGCTTCACCATGATGTGGATGCCGCCTTTGGCGAAAGCCAGCTTCGGCGATTGCAGCAATGGCTACGACCCGCAGGATTTGTATGACTACGGCCAAATAACTGGGCAGACGGGCCTGGGCACTGGGGCCGAAGTGGAGGCTTGGATCGCCGCGCTGGCTGCCAACAACATCTTCCCCATAGCCGACGTGGTCTATAACCACCGCGATGGCGGGGCATGGGAAGACAACCCGGCGGCGCGGTCTTACATCCTCAACTACCCCAACGGGGGCGGTTGCTCAGGCTTCCCCGCTACCCCCTACCCCGTAAACGGGAAAATGCGCTATCGCCTGCCTCTGGGCGGCAGCAGCCCCAACGGGGCCGGGGATTATTACTTCAAGTTTTCCTCCGCTTCTGGAAACGCTGGTTTCAACGGCCGGCAGTACAAGCTCTTCTTCCGCACTCAAAATACGGGCTTCATCAACAACCCCATCTACGAATCCGAACCCAATGGCGGCGGCGATTGTGGGCAGCCCAACAACCAGGTCTTCCTGGGCCGCGATGTCTTCGCCACCCAGGAAGTGGGCGGCGGCTGCAATACCGACGAGTTCTACCTCCAGATCAATGCCGGCGACTTCATCGCTTCCGGTGATTTCCTGGAGATTTATATTGAAGAGGTCAACGGCGGCGGCACGGGTATTGATCAGCGCATTTACAGCATCTGGTCGGGGGGGCGCGGTGCCGATATCGTCAACGAGCTGGCGGTGCAGACCCGCACCGACTACACCAGCTTACCCAGCGGGCAAGGCGCGATGACCTACCGCCACTTCAAGCCCAATGGCACTAACCCTACTTGTATGGTCGGCGATGAAGAATTCCCCTTCTTCTTTTTCGATGTGGAACAGGCTTACAACGGCAGCGCCGGCGGGCAATCTACCCGCCAGGTATATGACGACTGGAATAAATGGCTCTGGAATACTGTGGGCATCCGCGGCTTTCGCATGGACGCTGTCAAGCACTTCCCGGCCTCTTTTGTAGGCCAATTACTCAACGACCTCCACGCGGCGGGCATCAACCCGCCCATGGTAGTAGGCGAGCACTTTACATCGGACGCGGACGTGCTCAAAGGATGGGTGGACGGCGTCTATGACGCGATGACGCCTGGTGCCAGCAGTGCCATCCAAGTGCGGGCTTTCGATTTTGAATTGCGTCAAGCGCTCAAGGATGCCTGCGATAATGGCCTTTTCGACCTGCGCAATATCTACAATACCGGCATGGTGGATGGCGCCGGCATGAATGGCGCCAATGTGGTCACTTTTGCCAACAACCACGATTACCGTACCGCTGGCGAGCACATCCTCAACCGGCAGATGCTCGCCTATGCCTACATATTGACCAACAACCGCATTGGCCTGCCCTCGGTCTTCCACCCCGACTACTACGGCATCGACATCTATGGCCCAGCCAACCCGCTGGACGAGCAGAAGGACGCCATTGACGACCTGATGCAAATCCACAAAGCTTACATCACTGGGGCCAACTTTGTGGACTACCTCAACCGCTTCGGTACGCCTTATGGCAGCAACTACCAACAATCTGGCCCCTTCGACCACTTGCTCTACCAACTCCAGGGAGGCGTGGGCGGTAAGGACGTCATCGTGGTTATCAATTTTGAGAACCAGCCGCTCCGGTTCAACCATACCATCAATACGGCCAATGCGCCTTTGGGGACTAAGTTCACCCTCGTAGCGGGCAACTCCAACTTCCCTACACCTTTAGTGGAAAACAACCCTTTTAATGGGCTTCCCAATTCTTTGTACTTTGACATCCCCGCCTACTCCTACGCCGTGTATGTGCAGGGCGAGCCGTTCCCGGTGGACTGCGCCGGTCTGATTAACGGCCCGGCCGTGCCCGGCACGGCTTGCGATGATGGCAACCCCTGCACCATTAACGATACCTACGATAACGATTGCAATTGTGTAGGCACACTCCAATTTGCCAGCAGCGCGATCACCGAAACCGCCTGCGACAGCTACACCTGGGCCGTGAACGGGCAGACCTACACGATGTCGGGCCTCTACATCGAGGCGGGCGCTTGCAGCCTGGACACGCTGATCCTAACCATAGGGGATACCGAACCGCCAAGCATCACCTGCCCCATGGCGCAAACCCTGACACTTGACGCGAACTGCTCGGCCACCCTGCCCGACTATACAGGCCTTGCCATTGCCAACGACAATTGCGGCACGCCCAGTGTGACGCAGTCGCCAATAGTAGGCACAGTTGTTTCCGGCCTAGGCGACATGACCGTGACCCTGACCGTGACCGACATCAGCGGCCTGAGCGATTCTTGCTCCTTTACGATGAGCAAAGTTGATCACGCCCAACCCACTGCCGTCTGCCTCAATGCCACCGTTTTCCTGGACACCACAGGGGGATACGTGCTGCAAGCAGCCGACGTACTCGACTTCGAGGCCTCTTCCGACAACTGCGGCACCTTTGACGTCATCTCCATCAGCCCGGCAAACCTGGATTGCAGCGATTTCGGGCATACCGTCTCCGTGCTGGTCACCATTAGCGACCCCAGCAGCAACACCGCCGATTGCATTGCCGAAGTGTATGTCGATAAAAGCTACGCCCTGCCCGCACCCTGGGGGAGCCAAAACATCGGTAGTCCAGGCAGCGGTAATAGCTACGGCTATGACCCCTGTCTACTGCCGCCAGTTTATACCATCGGCGCTGGTTCGGCCAACAATAGCTTACCCAGTGACAACCTGGCCACCATAGACCAAAGGCTCTGTGGCGACTTCAGCATCGAGGTCAAAATCGAGAGCATCACTTCCAATGGCTGGGCGGGCCTGACTGCCCGCGAGAGCGCGGCCACGGGCAGTAAAATGATAGGCATGTATTCCAACCTGGGCAGCGTGCTGCGCTGGGAAAGCCGCCTGCAGGCCAATGCGCCCAAGGCCATCAATATGCTGCAGCGCCCCTTCCCCTACTGGCTGCGCCTGGTGCGCCAAGGCAATCTATTTATCGGCTATTACTCGACCAATGGCAGCAGCTACAGCATCGCCAACCTCCAGTTCATCCCGATGGGGAGTTGCCTGGAGGTAGGCATAGCCGCTTTCACCTTCCTGCCAGGGCAAACGGCCACCGCGGTATTCAGCAACCTATCCGCCAGCACCGGGCCGAGCCCCATCAGCAACGCGTCGAGCTACACCGTTGAGCCTACCGAAGCCCAGCGCACCGCCAGCCCCCACCTGTGGCCCAACCCGACGCGGGAGGCATTTACGGTGGAAATGCCCGCAGCGGCAGCCGAGACGCGGCTGCGCCTGCTGAACCAACTGGGCCAGCCGCTGGAAGAGAGGCTGCTGCCTGCGGGGGAGAGCCAGCTGGAGTGGGCCATTGGCCACCTGCCAGCGGGCGTATACTTCGTGGAAATGTTGCCTGCCGGCCCGGTCGAAGACCGGGGCCGGTCGGTGCTCCGGTTGGTGAAGACGGACTGAGGAAAAGTGCCGGATAGCTCATCTATAGTACGAGTTCCCGCCAGAGAAGATATTCTCAAACAAGACCAAAATTTTCGGAGCAGCCGGGCGAAAGCCCGGCTGCTTTTTTTCTGGCAGCTTGACACTGGCAACCCGGTCGAAGACCAGGGCCGAGTGATACGCCGGGCAGCTCGGGCTGTCTGGCACCTGGTGCCAAGCCGCCCTGCATGGAGTCGTGCGGGACGTTTTTTGATGGGCTTGTTGCGATGGGGGCAGCACGCGGGGGTGGGACTGCCTACCCTAAGGTTCAGCCCGTGGGATGGTGTAGCTTGTCTTCCTCGGATTGAAAGGCCTTGGGCAAAGCTCAAAGTTCAAAATGCAAATTCCAAAGCCGTAAATCGCCCGGCGAAGAGGCGATTCAGCCCAAAAAGATTAGGCCTATTGAATTTCACGAGCGGGCTCAATGGTTTGTCGCTTACTGCTAGCCTACTCCAGCCCTTCAAAAAACCGCAGCAGGTTTTCGACATGCTCATCGATAGAGACGCCCAGGTGTTCGCAACCCAAATAAATCGTACTACGGTCGATTTTGGCGGCGAAGGCCTTCTCCTTGAGGCGGCTTTTTATTGACTTCACCTTCATCTCGTGGTAAGGGATAGGGTTCACTTTTTGGTAAGCGAAGAAGATACCGCTGATTTCGTCACAGGCTAATAACGCGGCAGCCAGGCGGGTTTGGGGCAAGGTCTTGAACTCGTGGTATCCATAGGCGTGCGCTTCCACGGCATGGATAAACCCTTCGGGGTAGCCCCACTCGCGGAACCATTGCAGTGAAACGCCCGGATGCTCCTCCGGGTATTGCTCAAAGTCCAGATCGTGCAGGTAGCCTGTGAGGAACCATAGCTCGGGGTCTTCGCCAAAGTGGCGGGCATAGCCTTCCATGGCGGTAGCCACCATGAGCGCATGGTAGCGCTGATATTCGTCTTTGACGTGCTGTTCCAGCAGTTGCTTGGCGGCGGCGCGGTCGGGCAGCGGCATGATGATGCGGTTTTGGTTGAACTAGGGGCGAAAGATAAGGAAGTTTGGAAATAACCAGGCGTAATTGCCCCATCTGCCGATGATAATCGTTATATTTGTGCGAATCACGCCCTCAGCCAATGCGGATGATGGGTGCTTAAAAGTATTGGATAGCAAAAAAAATAGCCGCATGTCCATCCCTGACAAATACCACCGCCGCCTGCAAAATCTCATCGAGCAAGCCCAGCCGCAATCCGTAGAAGAATTGCAAGCTCTGCTTGATTCGCTCACGGGCATTACCCTGGATGACCTGCCAGAAGTAGCCGACACCCCTGCCGACCGCGCTTTCGACCTGGTAGACGAAGCCTGGCAAAGCAGCGCTGCCAAAGGCAAGAAGCTTGCCGCGCAAGCGCTTGAGTTATGGCCAGACTGCATCCCTGCCTACGAATATCTGGCTGCCCAGACGAAATCCAATGTGCAACGCCTGGAATATATGGAAAAGGCAGTCGCCATCGGCCAGCGGCTCTTCGGCGGCGATTTTCTGGAAAAGCACCGCGGGCACTTCTGGGGCGTCACCGAAACCCGCCCCTATATGCGTTGCCTGGAAGAGCTGGCCAATGCCAAAGCCCGAGCTGGGCACTGGTCAGAAGCCATCGTCATCTGGGAGGACATGCTCAGCCTGAACCCCGGCGACAATCAAGGCATCCGTTACCACTTGCTGCCTGCCTTGCTGCACCAGCGCGACCTGGCGGCCTACCACCGCTATCGGGAGCAGTATGAGGAGGGTTATGCCTTAATGATGTTTGACGAGGCCCTGGCGCATTTCATCGAAAATGGCGATTGCCCCGAAGCACGTCAGGCCTTGAAGATAGCCGTAGCCAGCAATGCCTACGTCATACCCGTAATTTTAGCCCCAGCGCCGCCCAGTACCCTGCCCGAAAGCTTTGGGCTTGGCAGCCCGGAAGAAGCGCTGATTTATGCCGGGCATGGCTGGCAGCTTTGGCGCGGAGTGCCCGGCGCTATGGCATGGCTCCAGCAACAGCAGCCCAAACCCAAGCCGCGAAAAACCGCCCCCCCTTTGCTTGAGCTGCCCCCAGACCGCCTGCGCCTGCTCTTTGAATACCCGCTGGGCCCGCTCAGCCCGCTGCGCCTGAACCGAAACTTATCAGACAAAGAACTGCCCGTATCCCCCTTCTTCCAGCTGATGCGCGAATTGCTGGCCTTCGTCCAAGCCAACCAACCTCTCCCGCTGACCCAAAAGGGCAACCTGCAGCGCAAAACCGTGCAGGAATTCTACGGGCTGGGCCTAGTCCCAAACAAATATGTTGACTCAGGCACGATTAAAATCTTGAAAGAGGAAGACTTTTTTCACCTCCACTTGACCCGGGTACTAGGCGAACTCGGCGGGCTGCTCCGCAAAAGCAAAGGCAAGCTGTCCCTGACGAAAAAGGGCGCGCAACTGCTCCAAGAACCAGCCCAGTTGTACCTGGAAATCCTGGAGGTTTTCATCCAAAAGTACAATTGGTCCTACCCCGAGCGCTGGAGCTATGGCGTCAGCCCTACAGGCCGGGCCGGCTGGGCGATGATGTTATACGAAATCATACAGCGGGGGGATACCGAAACCAGCAATAAATACTACGCCGAACTCTACGCTAAGCTCTTCCCCAGCCTGCTGGCCGCTTACTCAGCCTCCCAATACGAAACGCCACAGAAGAAGCTCGAATCGGACCTTGAGCACCGTTTCATCCGCCGGTTCGGCATGTTTTTCGGCTTGATTGACATCACTCGTGAAATCAAGAGCCAGTACGGCTTAACCACTGAATTTTTTATCAAAAGAACCCCTTTCGCGGCCATAGCCTTCCGGCTGGAACCGTAGGTAGCTTTGCGGCCTTTGAGCAGGCTGCAAGCCAAAAGGATGTTGCGGAAAATATTTATCTTTGCGGGGCAACGAAAAAAGCGTGATATATGAAGTTGAAGCAAGGATTCTGGATTTTCACCCTCGCCCTGACGGGCGTAGCCTGCCAGCCGGGCAACCCCAATTTTCAGGAGGAGATAAGCCAGGCAGCGTACTACCACCGCAGCATGAAGCAGCTCACCGATGTGATTGTACACGACATCTTCTCGCCGCCGGTAGCCAGCCGCATTTATGCCTACGCCAGCATCGCGGCCTATGAAGCGCTGCAGCCGGGCTATGAGGATTACCAAAGCCTGGCCGGGCAGTTGAATGGCCTTACCGCAGGCCCTAAACCAGAGACGGGCAAGGAATATTGCTTCCCCCTGGCCAGCCTGCAAGCCCTGCTGACCGTGGGTCAAACCCTGATTTTTTCCGAAGACAAAATCGAAACTTACCGCCAGGAGCTCTTCACCGAACTTCAGGCCATCAACATACCCAAGGCCGTGTGGGCAAATTCGCTGGAATACGGAGAAGCCGTGGCCGCTCATATCCTCAAGTGGGCCGATGGGGACCAGTACAAACAGACCCGTACCTTCCCCCGCTATTCCATATCCGAAGACCCCGCCCACTGGCAGCCCACCCCGCCTGATTACATGGACGGCATCGAGCCCCACTGGTCGAAAATCCGCACGATGGTGCTCGACTCGGCCCAGCAGTTCCCCCCTCCCCCGCCCACGGCATTCAGCCTGGATCGAAACAGCCCCTTCATGCGGGAAACGATGGAGGTCTATCAAGCCCTTGAAGCAAAAAACTTGGCGGAGCGTGAGGATCGCATTGCCATCGCCAGCTTTTGGGACTGCAACCCCTACGTATCCCACCATGCCGGGCACGTGATGTTTGCCACTAAAAAAATCACGCCAGGCGGCCACTGGATTGGGATTACTAAAATCGCCTGCGAGAAGGATGGGGCTGATTTTGCCAAAACGGCCAAAGCTTATGCCGTTACCTCTATCGCCCTCTTTGATGGCTTTATTAGTTGCTGGGATGAAAAGTACCGCAGCGTCTTACTGCGCCCCGAGACCGTCATCAACCGCTATATCGACGAGAAATGGCTGCCGGCTCTCCAAACGCCCCCTTTCCCCGAATACACTAGCGGGCATAGCGTCATTTCGCGGGCTGCTGCCATCGCCCTGACTTCCATTTTTGGCGACAATTTCCAGTTTACCGACACCACCGAGGAGGAGTACGGCCTGCCCGCACGCTCCTTCGATTCCTTCTTACAAGCCTCTGAAGAAGCTGCAGTGAGCCGTTTCTACGGAGGCATCCACTTCAAACCCGCTATTTATAATGGGGTAGCGCAAGGGGAAAAAGTGGGTAAGCTGGTAGTGGACAGGCTAGAGATGCGACAGCAGCTGAGTACTAAGTAAAGAAAAAAGCAAAGCCCAAACTGGCACCACCCTATTATGGCACAACTCGACCGCAAGCTCACCCTTTATGGCCTGACCATGATTGCCGTTGGCGCCTGCATCGGCTCTGGCATTTTCGTGACGCCCTATGAAATAGTACAGGCCGTGCCGCATCATGGCTTTGCCTTGCTCGTATGGTGCCTGGGCGGGCTGATTGCCCTGACCGGGGCGCTCAGCTTCGCGGAGCTGGGCGGGATGTATCCCCAAGCTGGCGGGGTGTATGTTTTTTTAAAAGAAGCTTACGGCGAACTAGCAGGCTTCCTCTACGGCTGGATCATCCTGCTGGTAATCAATACCGGGGCGCTGGCGGCGCTAGGCATCGCTCTGGCGGAGTACCTTTCTTACTTTTTTCCATTTGGCTACTGGGGCAAAATAGGCGTAGCGGCCCTGGTCATTGCCGGCCTGACGGTTTTCAATCTCTTCGGGGTCAATGCCAGCCAATGGCTGGCCAATGTATTCACCGGGCTGAAGCTGTTAGCCATCGCCGGCATCATCGTGCTGAGCTTTTGGTTTTTCGAGCCGGCCAAGGTAGCGCTCAATTTCGACCTCTCGAGCGATACGCCTCCCCGGCTGGCCAGCGCCATGCTCCTGGGCCTCATCGGGGTGCTATGGTCCTTTGGTGGCTGGCACCATGCCTCCTACCTGGCCGGCGAAGCAGCCCGGCCTCAGCGCACCGTACCCCGAGCGATGGTATGGGGTGCGCTGATCGTGACCCTCACTTATGTGCTTGCCAATCTGGGCTATATGCTGCTCCTTCCATTGGATGCCATTGCGGGCACTACGCGGGTAGCGGGCGAAGCGATGGCCCAGGTGTTTTCCTTTGGCGGCAAGTTGATGGCGGTGGTCATCGCTATTTCCATCTTCGGCACTATCGGCATCTATACCATGTCGGCCCCGCGCATTTATTATGCCATGGCCCAAGACGGTATCTTCTTCCGCCAGCTGGCGGCTGTACACCCGCGTTTCCACACCCCAGCCGCCGCCATGCTGCTGCAGGCCGCCTGGGCCATCGTGCTCCTGCTGTCCTGGGGCACTTTTTCCGGTTTGATCACCTACGTTACTTTTATGGATATCGCCTTCATGGCCCTGGCCGGTGCCAGCGTGTTTGTGCTGCGGGCCAAGCGCCCGGAAACTGAACGCCCCTACCGCACCTGGGGCTACCCCTTCGTCCCCGCCATCTTCGTGCTCATCAGCAGCGCTTTTGTGGTCAATACGCTCATCGAACGGCCAGCGCAGGCCTGGGCCGGGCTAGCCCTACTAGCAATAGGGATAGGCGTTTATTGGGGGTTTAAAAAGCGCCAACGCATGCGATGAATTCGATGCCGGGGAATACTGCAAGCTACGAACTGCAAGCCGCCCAAAACCAAAGCCTTCACTGCCGCTTTTTGGAAATGTCTGTTTGAAAACGTATCTTTGTGCGAAGCAGGCTGATGTTAGCTGCCTGGTCAATTATCACGAAGATGAAAGCCGTATATCACTTGAGTATCAAAGAATTGAAAGGCGAATTTATCCACGACCTGGAGGAACAGTTCGGAGATGCGCCAGTGGAGCTGGTAGTAGGCCCGTCCGCCACGGGCTATGTGCTTTCGGAAGAACAATTTTGGAACTTGATTGCACGGTTGGATTGGGGAAAATTGCCTGATGAAGAGGCTGTAGTCGAACCTTTAATCCAAGCGCTTGTCGAAGCTCCAGTCCGCTACATTTTCGACTTTTATGACTTGCTATCGGAGAAGCTCTACGCTCTTGACGGGGTAGCTTATGCAGTTCACATTGGTCAAGCGTCATGGCAGGAGGGGCAGCCTTTTTCTGGCGATCATTTTTTGGACGTGAGAAGTTGTGTCGTAGCCAACGGGCAGGCATATTATCAGGAGGCGCTGCTCAACCCCGCAAAAATGCCTAAAGACACTTATTTCGAGATATTGCCTTACATTCCATCTATCGCATACGAGAGGAAAACGGGTAAAGAATTCATCTATTCCCCAAAATACAATTATATGACCTTCAGCAACAAAGAAGGATGGAAGCCCCAACGATAAACCCATTGCTACCATGAAACCACATGGCAACTCGCTGAAAAACATGGAGCTGCACCATCTTTATGAAATAATCGATAAAAACACAGATGAGGTTTTTAAATATGGAATCAGCTTTGGTCCCATCAGCATAGATGGAATGTCCAAGCGGATGAAAGAGCAAGTGAGGATTTGCAATCTTGCTGCCAATGAACAACGATACTTTGCCCGTATCATACTTACAGGCATCAGAGGCAGAGAGGAAGCACTGCATATCGAAGCTTTTCAAAAAGAGCATGGGCAAAAGCCTCGGGGTAATTTATAAAC
>CAYSPJ010000023.1:29661-39476 GCA_964432875.1 uncultured Phaeodactylibacter sp.
ATATCGAAGCTTTTCAAAAAGAGCATGGGCAAAAGCCTCGGGGTAATTTATAAACCCGCTTCAAAACTTGACATCAGCAGCAGCATAAACAACGCCACAACACAAATGCTTAAAGAGACCATCCGTACCCTCGCCCGAAATCATCAGACTGATATCATCGCCATCCGCCGCCATCTGCATCAGTATCCAGAGCTATCGTATGAAGAGGCCGAGACTGGGCGCTACATCGCTGCCGAGCTGCAAGCCCTGGGTATCCCCTTCGAGCATGGCGTAGCCGAAAATGGCGTGGTGGCGCTCATCCATGGGCGGCGCGACAACGGTAAAATCACCGCATTAAGAGCCGACATGGACGCGCTGCCGATTGAAGAAGCCAACGAAGTACCCTACAAATCGCGCCGGCCCGGCATCATGCACGCCTGTGGGCACGATGTGCATACGGCATCGCTGCTTGGTGCGGCCCGCATCCTCCAGGAATTGCGGCAGGAATTTGAGGGCACGGTGAAGCTCATCTTCCAACCCGCCGAAGAGCAATTGCCCGGTGGTGCTTCCCTCATGATCAAAGCCGGCGTGCTGGAGAACCCCCGGCCGGCCAGCATCGTGGGGCAACACGTCCACCCGCCTTTGGAAGTTGGCAAAGTAGGCATGCGCGGTGGAAGCTACATGGCCTCGGCCGACGAGCTGTACATGACCGTCCAGGGCCGTGGTGGCCATGGCGCTTTGCCACAGGACTGTATCGACCCCATCCTCATCGCTGCCCACATCATCACCAGCCTGCAGCAGGTCGTCAGCCGTTTTGCCGACCCGGCTACACCTTCGGTGCTGACCTTTGGCCACATCGCCTCTACCGGTGGAGCGACCAATATCATACCCAACGAAGTGAAGCTCAAAGGCACCTTCCGCACCATGGACGAGCGCTGGCGCTTCGCCGCGCACGAGCGCATGAAAAAGATGGCCACCGGCATCGCCGAAGCGATGGGCGGCACCTGTGAGCTGGACATCGCCGTGGGCTATCCTGTGCTAGTCAACGACTACGCCCTCACCGCTAAAGTGCGCGCTTATGCCGAGGAATACCTCGGCCCGGAAAACGTGGTAGAGCTACCCATCCGCCTGACCGCGGAGGACTTCGCGTACTACTCCCAACAGATGCCCGCCTGCTTCTACCGCCTGGGCACGGGCAACCCCGCTCGCGGCATCACCTCGCCCATCCACACCAACACCTTCGACGTGGATGAAGCCTGCCTGCCCATCGGTGCCGGGCTAATGGCTTGGGTGGCGCTACGGGAGCTGCAGGGTTGAGGCGAGGGGCTGGCATTGGGTATTAATGGACGAAGTAAGGTCGAGGTTGTTGAAAACATGGCTGCTCTACCTGTTTTTCCTGCAAAGCCCCTGCCTGCGGCAGCCCGCTATTATCTCGTGAACGTTTTGCTAAAGTTGATGTTTTTTCATAAGGAAACTGATGGATGATCCTGATTTCTTTTCCTGGTTTTAAAATTTGCCCGATGAGCTGAACCAGCAACCATCACATGGCATTCTTGGCCACCTGAAAATCAAGTCTCCCCTTTGGTAAAGCTCCACTAATCCATATCTTGTGACATCATTTAAAACACCCTAAGCGCTCATGAACGCATTAGCCATCGCCAAAGAGAAAATCGGCAAACCTTATCACGATTTAGAATTCCTGCTCGAGTGCTTCCGCGAAGTTCTGCTGGAAAGCGGAGAGGAAGAAATGGCCCGCTGCATCCCCTGGATTAATGAAGGGGCCTACATGCCGGCCGAAGACCTCAGCGAGAAGCACCTCCAAGCTTACTCCATCGTTTTCCAACTCCTGAACATGGTGGAGGTTAATGCCGCCGTGCAGAACCGCCGTCAAATCGAAGACAGCCAGTCCATGGACAAGGTGAACGGCCTGTGGGCCAATAGCTTGAAAATGCTACTGGACCAAGGCCTCGCCCCGGAAACCATCGCCGAGCTGCTCTGCCGCATCCGCGTGGAGCCGGTGCTGACGGCCCACCCCACCGAAGCCAAGCGCTCTACGGTGCTCGAACACCACCGTGAGCTCTACTTGCTTCTGGTACAGCGCGAGAACAGCATGTTTACGGCCATCGAGCAAGAGGAAATACGGCGCCAATTGAAACTGGTACTGGACCGCTTGTACCGCACCGGAGAAATCTTGCTGGAAAAACCGGACCTCGACTCTGAGATACGCCACATCACGCACTATCTGGTCAACGTTTTCCCCACGGTGCTGCCCGTGCTCGACCGCCGCTTACAGCAAGCCTGGGAAGCCCTTGGGTTGGACCCCAGGCTCATCCGCCCGGTAAACCGCCAGCCTCGCATCAGCTTTGGCAACTGGGTTGGCGGCGACCGTGATGGGCACCCCCTGGTAACCGCTGAAGTGACCCGCGATACGCTCATGGCCTTCCGCCTGCAAGCCATCGTCCTCATCCGGCGGGAATTGGTGCGGCTGGTAAAAAACGTCAGCTATGCCTTTGACTACCAGAATGCCAGCCCCGTGCTCAAGGCTCGCATCGCCCAAATCCACGAAGACCTGGAGGGAGAGGGCCGCGATGCCTTTGAGCGCAATGAGGGGGAGGTCTTCCGGCAGTTTGTCAGCTTGATGCTGGCCAAGCTGCCCATCGAAGTAAAAAGGCAGCATGCCACGGAGTTGCGCGAACTGCCTGGTAGCTACCACACTGCCCATGAATTGCTGGGCGACCTGGAGCTGCTACAGGAATCCATGATTGCTTATGGGGCCGAACTGGCTGCTTATGAGGAAGTCAACCCTGCTATCCGCGCCGTGCAAACCTTCGGCTTCCACCTGGCCCACCTCGATATCCGCCAGAACAGCGCTTTCCACGAAAAGGCCCTGGCTCAACTCATGGGCATGGCTTCCATTGATGGGCAGCAGTTTCTGGATGCCGACGAGGAGGGGCGCCTGGCTTTTCTCAACCGCGAGCTGGAGACGAATCGCCCCTTTTCTCATCCTTCGCGCGATTTGCCCGAACATGCCGCCGCCGTAGTCAGTTGCTACAACGTGCTGTCCAGGCATATCGAAAAATACGGCCACGAGCCCATCGGTGCCCTTATCGTGAGCATGACCCGTAGCCTGTCAGACTTGCTGACGGTCTATGTGCTAGCCCGCGAAGCCGGGCTGACCGCCCATACGCCTGTAGGCATCGTCTGCATATTGCCCGTAGTGCCTTTATTTGAAACCATCGAGGATCTGCAGGGCAGCCCTCGTATCCTTCAAGCATTTCTGGAGCACCCTTTCACCCAGCGCAGCCTGGCATACCAAAGAGCCTTGCGTGGAGAGAAGCACCTCATCCAGCAAGTGATGGTCGGCTACAGCGATAGCAATAAGGACGGGGGTATCCTCTCCAGCCAGTGGCGCCTGTATGAAGCACAGCAGGCTCTGGCCGAGGTGGGGCGCGAGACGGGAGTCGCCATCCGTTTTTTCCACGGCAAGGGCGGCACCATCAGCCGGGGTGCCGGGCCTACGCATTGGTTTATCAAAGCACTGCCCCATAGCTCCATTAATGGAGACTTGCGGCTCACCGAGCAGGGGGAGACCATTGCCCAGAAGTACGCCAACCGCATCAATGCCACCTACAATCTCGAATTGCTGCTGGCTGGTACCGCAGCGCACAGCATCCTGCACCAGTTTACCCCCCGGGAGCCCCACCCTTTTAGCGCCATTCTCGCCCAATTAGCAGACGAAAGCAAAAGGCACTATGCAGCGCTCATCAACCACCCCTGCTTTATCTCGTACTTCAGCCAAGCTACCCCTATTGATGCCATCGAATCCAGTAAAATCGGCTCGCGCCCGGCTCGCCGCAGCGGGCAGCGCTCGCTGGAAGACTTGCGCGCCATCCCCTGGGTTTTCAGCTGGAACCAATCGAGGGTCAATATGACTAGTTGGTATGGGCTGGGCTCTACGCTGGAGCAATTCATGAAAGAGCAGCCCGCTGATTTTGCCAGCTTTAAAGAGGCGGCCCAGTACGACCCGGTTATCCGCTATTTGCTCACTAATGTGGATACTTCGCTAGCGGCCACCGATGAAGATATCATGAAGGCTTATGCTTCACTGGTTACCGATGTTGAAGCCCGCGATACGATCCTGGGCATGCTGCTGCACGAATTAGCCAAGACCCGGCAAATGCTAAAGGTGCTGCTAGAAGAAGATATCAGCAAGCGCCGGGTCAACCATCACTACTCCAACCTCTTGCGGGCTTCGGCCATGAACGATATGCACCTCAAGCAGATCGCGCTACTGCGCAAATGGCGGCACCAAAAACAAGAGAATAAGGCTGAAGCAGCCGAGCATACCCTCGAAAGCTTGCTTTTGACGATCAACGCACTGGCCAGCGCGATGCAGAATACGGGCTGATTGCGCTGCTTGGCACGCATGCCAGTGTTGAGCAGTTCATGACCGGGGAAGGGTTGGTGGGTTAACCCTTCCGTCAATTCTAGGGTACTCCCCCCCTCCATCCTAGTCCATCTCGATGAGCAGGTAATTCTTCTCCACGGGCTCCCCTTTGGTGACGTTGATGCGCGTAACGATGCCATCGCCAGGGCTTTTGATGACGTTTTCCATTTTCATGGCCTCCAGGATGAGCAGCGGCTGGCCTTTTTCCACGGCTTGGCCTTGCTCTACTGATAAAGCTAGCACCAGGCCGGGCATCGGCGCTTTAATCTCCCTAACCTTCTCTTTAGCTACCGCCGCCAACCCCAGGCGCTGGATGAGTTGGTCGTACTCATCCTGTAACTGGACGCTGTAGGCAGCCCCATTGATTTTGATGTTGAAGGATTTGGCACCGTGGTCTGCTTTGAGCACTTCTACACGGTAGGATTGATGCCCTTTGATAATGTGGTAGCGTCCCTCGCCCAGCTCAACCAGGTCGAGTTCAGCCTGTACGTTTTCAAAAGTGTACTCTGCTTCGTTGACAATTGCTTTAAAAGATTGTTTTAGTGCCATATTGCTTATGATTTTACACGTCCGAGCCTCATCATAAAGTAAGTCTCGAAAGCCGTATAAATGAAGTAAACGCTAAAGAAAGGGACAATAAAAAGCTTGGTAGCCGGCTGGGCCAATTGGTTGTAGCCGTAGATGGCGATAATCGCCAGGAACATTTTGCCGGCCGTGAAGCCCATGAGGACGGTGGTGAAATCGTTTTTATTGGAACTCTGTGCAGCACGCTGCCCGGCAGCGTACATCGCTGCGCTCAAAGCGATGAAAGCCACCAGGCTCCCCCATGCCAGTGTACTGTAGGGCTGGAATTGCGGCAAGCGATTCAATAAAAGCAGCAGGGCAGCAGTACCGGAAGACAATAAGGCGAGCTGAGTAAAAAAAATGCCAGGACTCATGATTTGTTATTGCCGGTGAAGAAGTCTTTAAGGGTAATATAGAGCGCCCCAAAGATAGCCAATAGCGATAGGGCAACGGTAAAATAGGGGCGCTCGGTATGGAAGTGGCTATCCAGCTTCTGACCAGCGAGCGCCCCGATCAGGATGATAATCCCCATTTGAAAAGCCATGCCCGAGTACTTGAGGTAAGCATCTGCTTTGGGCTGGCGCTTTTCCGGGCCATCCATGGGGTTATGCCCCAGCAGGTTTGGCTTCCGGGGTGGCTTTCTCTTCTTTTTTCACCGCGTTGGTATTGCTAGCATTCACTCCGGCTGACGGCTTCTGTTTCTGTGCACTGCCCATCGAACAAGTGACATTGAAAGTAGCTCCGGACTGCACGATGAGTTTATCCGTAGTGACTTCGCCGCTTATTTTTGCGGTCTCACGGATATTGAGCAATTCAGCCACTTCAATGATGCCTTCGAATTTACCTTCGATGACGGCATTCTGACAGCGGATCTGCCCTTCGACAAAGCCAGTTGGGCCGATGATGACCTTAGCATCGCAGAAGAGCTTGCCTTTGATGGCGCCGTCAATGCGGATATCGCTTTCCGATTTGACCGTACCTTCCACTACCGTTCCCTGAACCAGGCTGTTCAAAGAATGAGAGGAAGAGACCACTGCTCCTGCATTGCTTTTTGCTTTGTTCGCTTCGCTTTTGGTGTTGCTTCCAAACATGATATTTGGTTTTGATTTTTGATGAATAGGCTTGCGCAACAACTAAGGTAAGCCTTTTTACATTTCCGGTGAAGTTTTTAACAAAAAAACTTCCCCCAATAGCCGGAAAGGCATCAGCCCTGAGAGGGTTACTCTACAGGGCCGATGGCATTTTCCAGTTTGCACGAAGATACGTGCAGTAATGATTAGGTTGTTAGAAGTTTGGGCAGTAGACGCCGCGGCGCTCTAGCCCGCAAATCTTATATACCAGGGCAAACTCGAAGCCGCCATTGGAATTGCTGGCGGTGCGCAGCGGAGATACGTTGATATCGTAGCTGAAGCCGAGGCTGAAGTTTTCGTAGTCAAAACGGGTGGAGATGATGGCAGCATCATTCAGCACGCCGGTTTCAATTTTGTTGGAGATACGCGTCCAAAGGCCAACTTGGAAAGACTGGTTGGTTTGGCGGCTGCCCAGCAAGAATTTAAAGCTGGTACCGGCATTAACCTGGAAAGAAGGGCCTTGGCTCATCACGATGACACCAGGCACCAGGCCGAAGCGGTCGCCCATCATAAACTCACCGCCGCCGTGGAAAGTGAAGCGGCTGTAGAGCAAATCCTCGTCATTGCTGTTAAACGATTGGTTGGAGCGGTTCAGGTGGTGAAAAGCACCGCCCAGGTAGAGGCTATTGCTCTCATCAAAAACCATGAACCACAGCAGGCCCGCTGCCAAGTCCGCAAAGATGAAGTTATCGCGGTTGAAGACGCCCTCTTCGCCAGTGGGGAGGCCGCCGTCAAAGCCGCCTTCTCCATCGTGCTGAAGGCCCCAGCGCAGCTTCAGGAAATCGAGGCTGCGTTGTGCGACCCCAGCTTCAGCGCCCACAACCAAGTAATTGGCCTGGCTGCGATAGCCTCCCATGCGCTTGCTATAAGAAGCCGACATCTTCCCCGTAAGGGTAGAGAAATTAGCTTCGCCAGCCTGGTCTCCCCAGAATGTGCCGCCGATGCCAAAATAATCGTAACGTCCAACCGGGATGCGTTGGTCATAAGAGACGGAATAAGTGCTATAGGCATTAGACCGTAGCACGCTGGCCCACTGATTGCGGTAGTTGGCCACCAGGCGGATGTTGCAATTCATCACCCCCGTCATCGCCGGGTTTAAGTTGAGCGGCGAGAGGTAAAACTGCGAAAAGTGGATGTCCTGGGCAGTCAGCGTGGTCGCGCCTACTGCCAACAGGCAAAAAATAAGAATCGGCTTCAATCTTTTCATACAAATTGGGTATTTGTAAAGCTACTTCCAAATAATTTTTGATTACACTTTCAGTTGTTCATCGCTTTGTTCAAAAGGCAACTTTCAAGAGATGCTAGCGCGTTGGAGCCCTTTCCGGAGAGCACACTCAAGGCAAAAGCAGGGTGCCATTAAGCTGCTCTCCCAACACCACGTGCAAAACTAAGCGCAATAATAATGAATGTTCTATAAACCTGGGGAAAAATTTGTGTTAAATGATGGATTATTATTGCCAAAGCGGCTTTGGAGAGGATGGCAAAACGGCTTCCTCCCTTGCTCTGCTCCGCATCTGGAGGCATTAACGCCATACTTCCCGAGGATATTTTCGCCCCCCGCCAAAAGGCTCGGGAGCGCTAATAGCCGAAGGCCGGGCCAGTAGTTTTGTCACCAAAGCAGCAGGATGGGCTAATGTAATCAATATCAAGGCGTATCGCACCTAGGGCCTGACTACTACCAGGCGGCGGGTAGTGATCGTTTTACCGCGCTCATCCACCATAGTATAGATGTAGGTGCCTTTTTGCAAGAAAGAAATATCCACTTTTTCGGTGGCGCTGCCATTGATGTAGTAAGATCTGTTCCACACTTCCGTACCCAGGATGTTGAGCATCTTGAGCCGGTACCTCCCGGGGGGCAGGTTGGAAAACTCGAAGCGCACATTGACGATAGCCGGGTTGGGGTAGGCGTACACTCCGGGCTTGAGGGCTTCCACACTCTGCACGTTTGTGTTGATGTTGTTGGCTTTATATTCTACGCTTTGTACCGTGCCATCTGCCGGGTTGAGGGTAAGCACGGCAATCGGTTCGATGGCATCATTGCTCCAGAAGAAGTAGCTCTGCTGGGTCACATTGCCCAAACCCGGCACGTCGAGCCACTGCGTGAAGAGGTCGGTCACGTCCACCCAATTGGGGAAAAAGCCGATTTTGGCATCTATCCTGGTTTGGCGCACCTCGGTGCGTTTCTCCCGCAGCACGTCATAAATCCCCCCCGGGATAGTGAGCGTCCCCCAGGCGTCAACCTCGTCAGTGCGCTGGGTACTGATGCGGATGCGCAGCGAGTCGGGTGATATGGGCAAGTTGCTAAGTATCCCTCCCGGCACATCATCGGCAGAAAATGGCACCGAGATGTTATACTCCGAAGTATAGTCCGCGCCATACGTCAAAGGCGCACGCTGGCGGATATTGGGAGGAGAGATTTTCGTAGCCGTTTCTATGCCCAGGCCCAGGGGGTCCATCCCGAAAAAGCCCAAGAGTTCAACTTTGGTGTTAGTCTTGCGATAGTAGGCATAGAGGTTATCGCCGATGTTTGCGTAATAGCTTGCGTTAGGGTAGAATTGGCTGCCCGGCCCCTGAGCAATAGGCCGCATCACCGTGCGCCGGATGAATGGAGACTGCAAAGTGGTGAAGTTCCAGCTTTGCTGCCCCCCTGGCTGCGTGAGGGCGATGCCGGAAGGCAGATTGTCAACGGCGGTAAAGAGCGTATCGCCTACTACGGGAAAAGTAGAATTGGTGATGACAACCTGAGCCTGGAGCCCCGTCATCAAGAGTGTAAGTGTGCTGACCAGAAGTAAGCTTAGCTTCATGAAGAAAGTATTTTGGGTGATTTCCAAATTGTGCAAAACACCACCCCCACCCTCTTGCTCCAGCCACTCCAGAACATGAAGCGAAATATGGAGTAACAAGCTGGCTCGGCCCTTGCATTTCGTACGTAAAGTTACGCCTTTTTGGCGAAGGCGCAAGGGGGGAGCAAATTCTTTTTGTGGCTGAGGTTACCTTCAGCCCTGAAGCGCTTGCCCAGATTTGACTTTTAGGGCATCTCTCAAAGCGAACACGAGGAAATTTTTGTTCCTACCAAATCACAAGGCTAAACATTCAGCCCGCGTAAAAGGCTCAAGCACCGACTTCGGGCAGGGCAAAATTTGCCGTGCGCAGCTCAAAGTGTTGCATTTGAATAAGCTCTAAACCACACCATCAAAAGCTAGGCCCCCTGTTAAGAATTCAACACCATCGGCTCTGAATAGGCATAATTGATGAGGTCGAAAGTAGTGATGATGCCGACTAAACGGCCTTTGCTCACTACCGGCAAAGCGTGGAAGAGGTTTTCGCGGAAGAAGCCAGCGGCGATCTCCAGCGTATCCTCGGGTTCCAGGGTAGCCACTTGCTTGGTCATCACTTCATCCACCAATAAAGAGCGCATGATGGCGTCGTTGTATTCGGTACTCTTTTCGGTTTTAAACAAGGTGAACCCATGCAACAGGCGCAAGTAATCCGATTTGCTGATAATGCCGACCACTTTCCCGTTTACGGCAACGGGGATGTGGTGGATGTTGTTCATGCGGAAAATATCCTGCACCTTTTTCATAGTGTCATCAGGAGCGACAGTAATGACCGGCGTGCTCATGATTTGCCCGACGGTGGTGGTTATATCTTTCATAGGAGGTTGTTTTTTATGTTGGTGAAAAGATGGCTTGCCG
>CAYSPJ010000023.1:39576-50870 GCA_964432875.1 uncultured Phaeodactylibacter sp.
CCATCTATGCTTCCTCTTCAAAAGCTTCCTCTTCCTTTTCGATGACCGACGAGTTGAAGCCGTACTTCAGCAGGTCATGGGTAGTAATCAGGCCGACGAGCTGCTCGTCTTCCACGATAGGGAGAGCATGGAATTTATTCGCCAGGAAAATATCAGCAGCCAGGCCGATGGTGTCTTCCGGGTCCAGGGCTATGGGGTATTTGGTCATGAGATCGGCCGCTGTAAGGTGGCCATATTCGTTTCCGGTATGATTGCTACCCCTGGCCTGCAAAGCCAATAGGCTAGCTACTTTGTAGAGGTCTTCCTTGCTGATGATCCCTACCAGGCGCTCGCCTTTTTCCACCACCGGGATATGATGGAATTCATTTTTGCGGAAGATATCCTGGATATCCGTTGCTGGCTTATCGGGGGATACGGTGACTAAGCTGGTAGTCATGATTTCCCTAATGGTTCTGTCGGCGTTCATAATAGCCCGTTTTATAAGGTTAGTCAAAATATCAATTACCGCTGGGCAAAGTAGGTCTGGGAAGCTTCGAAGGCGCCAAATAACTTCAACACATCCAGGAAGGCCGGCTGCAAGGCATCGCTGCTCTTGGCTATCTCCAGGCGGTCGGCACAAGCCGCCGTTGCTGCAAAGCCGTCCAATACTTCTTTCATAATCAGTTGCCTTTGTATCAAGCGGTTTGTCTTCTCAATATCAAATCCATAAAGCTCTGCATCGATGGGTTGCCGGCAAATCTGCGCCCACAGGCCTTGGGTTTGATACAGGAGTTGTTCGTATTCATCCCAATCCATCAGGCATAAGGCCTCGTCGTTGGCTGCTTCGGCTAGCTGGCTGAGATTGGCATGGAAGCCATAGAGCTGATCCAGATAATAATCTATGCCGTGGCGGCTGCGCAGCTCCATAAACTCGTACTTGACGTGTTCGAGCTGATTGGCGGCCAAATCGGGCGCGTTGGCATCAATCGCAAAGTAAGCATCGCCCAGCCAATCGCCGATGCGCCGCAGGGCCTCCTCTTCCTGGGGCAGGCTATACAAGCAGCGGTTGCGCAATTTTTGCCACTGAAAATCGAGGTAAAATACCGCCCGTTTTGCTTGGTGAGCATTGCCCTCATAGCTGTAAATCAACACCGGCAGGAAGGCCTGATCAAACTGGGCCATGGGCTTGCGGATTTCTGGCGTTTGGCAGTTTGCCGCCCATAGCACGAAGCTGCTCAGGATAATCGTTTGCGCTAATTGTTTCATAACACGCTGTTTTAAAGTTGCTCCACTGCCTGCTAAAGCGGGCTTATTTAGGATGCCCTGATTTTAGTCAAAGATATCAGCCCCGGTGCTCGCCTGAAGATGACATTTCTCATGCCTGGGCTTTGATTTTCATCAGCGCCCGGGAAAGAAGCCCACCCGTGCCGACAAGCCGGTGAAGAGGCTGCTGTAAGACCCACAAGTCCGATATTCCAGCTTTTCAGCCCCCCATACCCAGCGGTACCCGCTAAAGAGGGTGAGGCTGATATGA
Source organism: uncultured Phaeodactylibacter sp. (assembly GCA_964432875.1). Classification (GTDB taxonomy): domain Bacteria; phylum Bacteroidota; class Bacteroidia; order Chitinophagales; family Saprospiraceae; genus JACJYE01. Next base: position 41,090 of record CAYSPJ010000023.1, read on the forward strand.
CGGCCCACGGCTAGCTCGATGCCCAATTCGGGGCTAAGGGCCCGGATATCGGCTTCATCCAAACGCTCCCGGGCTTGGTTGTAAACCGGTTCCATCCCGGCAGTACCCAGGCCGCCTCTGATGCCGATGGCCAGGTTGAGGCCAGCCGCCGCCGGATAGAGGTAGGCGGCCCACAAGCCGTGTTCTTGTAAATTCGCTTCATAGTCAGGCGTTCTGACTGGCTGCAGATTGCGCAAGCCATAAACCCCCAGGCGGATCGGCCCGCGGGAAACCCCCGCCTCCATGCCAGCTGAGGGCACATTGGCACCGTTAGCTTCACTTAGGTACATCGTCGCGCCGGCATGTGCCCCCCACTGCTGCGCCTGAACGGAAGCAAGGGTAGCCCAAGCAGCTATCACCATGCCTACAATCAGTTTCCTCATGCTAATCAGGCTTTTATTGATAGCCAAGTTAGCCAGTTTAGCCAGTTGAAGCGATGATATATTACCAGAAAAAACACTGACTTTTGTCATTGCGCCGTAAATGCCCCCCCTCAAATCCTGATGCCCGACGCAGATCATAATACCACGGGCAATAGTGGGTGTACAACCTGCACTTACCAGCATTCTCGCTGTGCCCGCTGGCGGAAGGGCGTATCCCGCACCATGCGCTTGTAGGTGATTTCATTGGCCAGCGGATAGGCTTCGGAGCTAGCCTCCTGGAAATAGAAAGCTGCCAGGCCCGTTATGCCGTGGAGCTCGTAGGCGATATCGAGTAAGCATTCGACATGCTGGCGGCCAAGTTCGGGATGGAGGGCCAGATGTAGGTTCAGCGCCTGCTCCCGGTAGCGGATGAGCTGGGCCGGTGAAGGGCGGTCGAGCATAATCTCCCATATCCGCGGGTCTTGCCCCAGATATAGCAGAGCAAACTCATCGCCTTCCTGTAGCGGCATGCCGCTTTCCAGGATAATGGGCATGTCCGCAGCATAGTCCAGCTTTTCGTTCCAGATGCGCCCTAGCCCAATAAACGTAAAATGGATGCGCGTGCCCCCCTGGCGGCTTTCCAGATCATGGATGACGGCAATCGTTTCAATGCCTTCGCCAGCGATCAGGCTGGCGCGCTTTTTGGCGCGTTGCTGGGTGTCGTAGCGCATCAAAAGCCCCGTGAAAATGGCGGCGCAAAGGGCCAGCCCGGCAAAAAAGGCAATGGCCTGGCGCCAGTGCTTCCGCTCGGTCTGCCGGCGCTGCCGGTTGCGGGGGGTATCGGCCTTGCGGTCGATCTCAAAAGCATAAGAAAACTGGCCTTTCTTGACCTCTACCCGGAGCTCGAAGAGCTCCTCCTCCAGAAAAAGAGGATATGACTTGCTGTCCAATACATTGAAATCAACCAGTATGACCTGCTGGTTGCAGTGCACCATCAGGTGGCCGGTATTGGGGCCGTGAAATAAGCCGACGTTGAAATGCTTGCCGGAATCGCTGACATAGGTCCAGTTGAGCTGCGCCAAATTGAGTCGTTTTTTAGTTTCTCGAAAAGCATAATGCTTTTTCGCTATAAAAGGTACGGCTTATGGCTGGATTTTGTGCCAAAGGTTTGGGATTTTAACACCTTGGCCCAATCTTTGCTAAAAATTTAGCGCCATGATTTACGAATTCAAAGGTTTTCGCCCTGTAGTACACCCCACTGCTTTCGTCCATCCCCAGGCAACCGTCACTGGCAACGTCATCATCGGTGCTCAGGTTTACATCGGCCCCGGGGCAGCAATCCGCGGCGACTGGGGGGAGGTGCTCATCGAAGACGGCTGCAACGTGCAGGAAAACTGTACCCTGCACATGTTCCCCGGCCTGCGGGTATGGCTTAAAACGGGAGCGCATATCGGGCACGGCGCCATCATCCACGGGGCCGTCATCGGCGCCAACAGCCTGGTGGGCATGAACGCCGTAATAATGGATGATGCTGATATCGGCGAGGAGTGTATCATCGGTGCGCTAACGTTCATCAAGGCTGGGGAACAGATACCCCGCCGCAGCTTGGTGGCAGGCAATCCCGGCAAAATCATCAAAGCGGTAAGCGATGAGATGATCGCCTGGAAAACCCAGGGTACCCGCCTTTACCAGCAATTGCCGGCCGAATGCCACGAAAGCCTCCAAGCCTGCGAGCCCCTGCGCGAAATGCCGGCCGAGCGGCGGCCGCAGGAGTTGCGGTATGAAGTTTGGACAAGGGTAAAGGGTAAAGGTTAAAGGGTGAAGGGTAAAGGGTAAAGGGGGGGGGAAATGAATCATGGCTTTTGTTTGTAGCTTTGCGTTTTTTTATAAAAAAGGCCAAGCCACTCAACCACACGCACTATGAAAATCATCTGCATTGGGCGCAACTATGCCGAGCACGCCCGTGAGCTGGGCAATGCGGTGCCGGAAAAACCAGTCGTCTTCCTCAAGCCCTCTACGGCTTTGTTGATCAATAACAAGCCTTTGTATTATCCGGAGTTTACCAAAGATTTGCACTACGAGCTGGAGGTGGTGCTGAAAATCGTGAAGAACGGGCGCAGCGTGCAGCCAGAATTTGCAGCTGGCTACTATCAGGAAATCGCCTTGGGTATCGACTTTACCGCACGCGATCTGCAGCAGGAATGCAAGGAGAAGGGGCAGCCCTGGGAAATCGCCAAAGCCTTCGACCATTCGGCCGCGCTCAGCCCCTTTGTGACCCTGGAAGGCCTCGACCGCTCCGCCATCGAATTTGAGCTGCGCCAAAATGGACAGACCGTCCAACACGGCAATACCAAAGATATGCTCTTCTCCTTTGAGGACATTATCGTCTATACTTCCCGCTTTTTCAAATTGCAGGTGGGCGATCTGATTTATACTGGTACTCCCGCTGGAGTCGGGCCGGTCAAAATCGGAGATAAGCTCGATGCCTACCTCTATGGCCAGGCCGGAGCGCAGCACTTACTAAGCTGTGAAGTGAAATAGTTCCAAACTATTGCTATTTTTGTGCCGTTTTTAAGCGGAAGGGCTAAAAACGCCCCTTTGAATCACCAATTAAGATCAATCGTATGCCTTATCTTTTCACTTCCGAATCCGTATCTGAGGGGCATCCCGACAAAATTGCGGATCAGATCAGCGATGCCTTAGTCGATCATTTCATCGCTTTTGACCCCAAATCCAAAGTCGCTTGCGAAACTTTGGTCACTACTGGCCAGGTCATCTTAGCCGGCGAGGTCAAGTCTAATGTTTATCTGGATGTACAGCAGATCGCCCGTGACGTTATCAAGCGCATCGGCTACACTAAATCTGAATACATGTTCGAGGCGCATTCCTGTGGGGTGCTTTCAGCCCTACACGAACAATCGCCTGATATCAATCAGGGCGTAGAGCGGGCCAAGCCTGAAGACCAGGGCGCTGGCGACCAGGGCATGATGTTTGGCTATGCCACCAACGAGACGGAGGACTATATGCCCCTGGCCCTCGATATCGCCCACAAAATACTACAGGAGCTAGCCGCCATCCGCAAAGCTGGCGAGCAGATGATTTACCTTCGCCCCGACTCCAAGTCGCAGGTCACGATTGAATATTCGGACGACAACCAGCCGCAGCGCATCGACAGTATCGTCGTATCTACCCAGCATGACGACTTCGACTCGGAGGCCGCAATGCAGGCCCGCATCCGGGAAGACATCATCAACATCGTCATCCCGCGGGTACAGAAGCAGTTGCGCGCTGAACAGCAGCCCTTGTTCAACGAGCAGATCACGTACCACATCAACCCCACCGGCAAATTCGTCATCGGCGGGCCGCATGGCGATACAGGCCTGACCGGCCGGAAAATCATCGTGGATACTTATGGTGGCAAAGGAGCCCATGGCGGCGGCGCTTTCTCTGGCAAAGACCCCTCTAAAGTGGACCGCTCGGCAGCTTATGCCACGCGCCATATCGCTAAAAACCTGGTAGCCGCCGGCGTAGCGGATGAAGTGCTGGTGCAGGTCTCTTACGCCATCGGTTTAGCAGCCCCTACCAACATCTACGTCAACACCTACGGCACGGCCAAAGTAAATATGACGGATGGCGAAATCGCCCGCAAGGTATATTCAATCTTCGACATGCGCCCTTACGCCATTGAGCAGCGCCTCAAACTGCGCACGCCGATTTACTCGGAAACAGCAGCCTACGGCCACATGGGCCGCCCTTCTGTAAAGAAAATGGTGCGCTTTGTGGATGGCTCTGGCAACGTCAAGGAAATGGAGGTCGAGACCTTCACCTGGGAAAAGCTGGACTACGTCAGCCAGGTGAAGACGGCTTTTGGGCTTTAAGCCGCCTGGGTTTATAGCTATAGCACGCACGCTTTGAAAGGGATGGAATCCCTGCCCCTGCCCATTCTCTGGCAAGGGATTCCATCCCTTTTATCCCTGCCCCTGCCCATTATCTGGCAAAGGATTCCATCCCTTTTATCCCTGTCTTGGCTTCCCCACAATGATCCCCACGGCAACACGTCCCTTTGTTTTTTTTCCTAGCGAGCTACGGCAAACCGTTGTACGCTTATCCCCTGCTCCGTTTGGATGCGCAGCATATACACGCCCGGCGGCAAGCCCACCACAGATATTTCCCGGGCCTGCTGATAAGCAGCCAGGAAGCGGCCATCCAAGCTGAACAAATCTACCTGGAGTATGGCGGCATGGGGGCTATACAGAAAAACGGCTTCCTGCGCCGGCGAAGGGAAGACTTTCACTTCCGGCCCAGCTGACAGATCGCGAGCCGAGCTCGTCAGCCCTTCTACCCAGACGGAAGAAGGCGGAGTCGTCAGGCTGAAGGATGCTTCCTGATGATTGATCAGGCGGGCATGCTCAATTTGAAAAACCATCTCGTAGTAGTCCGGTGCGGTGGCAAAAGCGCTGTCTTTCACCATGAAATGCAAGTGCGCAAGCGGGCCGGCACCACTGGCATCGAGCCCATCGGTACGCACCAGGGCAATATCCAGGCGGCCGGGCTGGCTGTTGCTGCGGCTCATCGCCAGCATATCCGTGTGAATATCACCCAACCAGGATTGGCCAAAACTCACGCTCATGGAGCCAGGCTCTACGGCATCCACATCGTAAACCAGGGAGAAGGCGAAGCCGTAGGCTTCCAAAATGGGCAGACTTGTATCGCCCAACACGATATCCAGGATAAGCGCTTCCCCTGGAGCGGCGGTATCGCTTTGTACGAAAAGCTGCGCGTCCAGCAAAGGCGAAGGCAGCGGGCTGGGCGGGGCGATATTGGCCGTCAGCCCCCAGTTTTGGGTCAGAGCCAAGGTATCATCAGCCTCCACCAAGCCGTTGCCGTTGGTATCGATATGGCGGTAGTTGATCTGCGAGGCCGGAGTCTGCTGCGGCCATTCTGGTGCAGCTTGAGGCTGCCAGAGTAGGCTTGCCCCTGGCCGGGCCGGGCCGGAAGCACCGTAAGCCAAGCCGATGTGGAGCAAATCAAAATGATTGACTCGCCCGTCAGCATTAGCGTCGCCGGGCCATACGGATGGCGGCAGGATATTGACCAGCCCAGCGGCCACTTCCACGGGCACCACCGTCGTCCCGCTCACAAATTCGATGGCAGTGGGCGTGGAGGAAATCCTGACCAGGCTGCTGCCCGGCTCGCTGCCAGCTGTGAAGCAAGCAGAAAACAGCACGCTGCTATCCGGCAGGCTGACGCCATTAAGGGCCTGGTCGAGCCACTGGAAGCGCAGAAAGCCTTCGGAGGTATTATTGAGGTTGAAATTGAAGGCGGAGAGATTGGGTAAGGCACCATAGACAATGGAATCGAACTGCAGGCTATCCTTAGCCCAGCGCAGGGAAAACTGCCCGCCGACAATAGCCGAAAAGCCTTCGGCAAAAACATCCGTACATACCGGTTGCCCGAAGAAGGCCGTCTCGCTGCTGACCGACAGGCGTAAGCCCTCTCCTGCTACCGGGGGTTGGATGAGCACCAGCCCGTTTTGCCAGTAGAGGCTGTCAAAAGGCTGTCCTAAAGCATCATGGGCTTGTGGTAGCTGCAGGCCGGCATCAAAAAAAACGGGGAAAGACTGGCCGGGATTGCCGCCTAAATCAAAGCACACCCGAAAAAGCTCTGCTTCGCTGTCAATTTGTAGCGGCAAGCCCGGGCTTCTCCAGTTGAGCCGCAATAGACCGTCATTAATGGCTGAAGTATCGAAGCCCGACAGGCCGATTAAACTGGGCTGCAAGGAAGCAAACTGCAAACCGTCCGGGTTCCAGGAGATCGCCAATTGCAACGAGTCCAAGCCCATGAAATTGGCGGCGTAAACCGGCAGGCAAAGGTTACTGCCCACCGGGGCAGCGCCTTCGCTGATACGCAAGGCAGGCAGGTTTGCCGCATCGCAATCCTCCAAGGGGACGGTATAGTTTAGCGTATAAGAACAGGCTGAAGCGGCATCAGAAATCGTCACGCTATAATAGCCTGGCACCAAGCCAAAGACGTTGGTGCCAGAAGCTCCGTTGCTCCATTGCAAGGCCAGCCCCGGGGGCTGGTCTGACAACTGCAGCAGGATGTATCCATCATCCGGCTGTCCGCAGGATGCTGCTTGTATCTCGGCACCCAGTACGTAGGGCACGCTAGCCGGGGTCAAATTAAAGAAAGCAGTGGCTTGGAGGCCAGCGGCATCCTCGACGATCAGCTCAAAGGTGCCACTGAAATCGCCGATCAGGTTCTCTGCGGTGGAAATGAGCTGCCCGCCGCTCAGCCAGGAATAGGCATAGGGGGCTTGCCCACCCTGAGCCTCGACCAAAATCGAATGCCCACCATCCTGACAGTCGCCATACAAAGCACAAGCGCTCACCATATCCAGTGGATTGGCCGCTCCAGCAAGCTGGATGCCGCCATCGATCAAACTAAAAACAGTAGCTACTTGGCCAGGCAGCTTGATGAATTCGATAGGGGTCGGGCTGGTCGAAAAACGGACTGGCTGTTGAGGCTCAGCAGAGGACAGCACCTCAAAACATAATGAAAACAAAGGGCTGCCGTCGGGCAGGGTCAGGCCGTTGAAGGACAGGTCGAACCAGTTGAGGGTGAGGAAGCCATTATTGACGGCGGCAGGCAGGGTGTTGAAGTTTTCCGCCAACAAGCCCGGCATCTGGATGTTTTCGATGCGGGCGAAACGCAGGGCATCTGCTTGCCAGCGTACCGAAAACTGCATGCTCAGCAGCTCAGCGATACCATCGGCAGATACTTCCAGGCAAACCGTTTCTCCGGCCGAGGCCGTTTCAGTGGACAAATACAAGGAAAAGCATTCGGATGTCTGGGCCTGGAGCCCAAACACACTTAGGAAGGCGATTAAGCCAATAGATAATTGCTTCATTGCGGCAGTTGCTTCGTTATCGGAACATTGAACGCCGCAAAGATAATAAATTGGAAGCCAGAAATCAGCAGTTGGCAGATTGAAGCGGTTTCAGCTTCAGCTCCTGCCTTTGGGCTTCGCGCTTCAATTGGCCCAGCGATACCATGCCGATTGCATCTTCCGGCTCAGCGCTGCCGCCTTTTGCTGAAACTCGTGCCCCTCTGCTGCGGCGATGCGTTTGGCTTCCGCCTGGGCATCAAGTGGCGGGTCGGGCATGGCCAGCACCGCCATCAAGCGGCCCCACTCGGCTTGCTCTTGATAGTACTGGCGGTTAAAATTGTCGAGTTCAGCGCTGGGGAGCATCTTGCTCAACAAGGCATCGAAAGCCTGGTAAGCGGCCGGGAAGTCTGGCTCTTGGAACAAAGCGTGGGCTTGCTCAAAAGATTGGGCGACCTCGCTTAGGCCGGGTTGGCTGCCGTTGCCCATGGTCGTTTCGGATCGAGGGGCTTGATAATAGCTTTCTACCAGTGCCGGATGAGTATAATTGGCTTGAGCATACCAGTGTAAAGCCAAGCCTAATACCAAGAGCACCGCAGCAGCGCTGGCGAGGCGATAGAACAATGGCCGCCGAGAAGCGGCCTTCAGCACGGGGCGCGCTGGCTGCGCCTCTTCCCATGCTTGGATTTTACCCCGGAAGGCTTCACCCGCAACCGCCTCAAAGCCTTCCCTCAACTGGCGATACGCGTCGACTTCGCGGGCGAAGGCTTCATCCCGCTCCAGATGCGCTTCAAAAGCGGCTAGGCCCGGCCCTTGTAGTGCTCCATTCAAATACCAATCGATGAGCTCCACCTGGCTATCAGTCGCCAAGTTAGCTTCCCAGACTGATATTTGGTGGCGGAAGGACTCTGCCCGGGCAGCAGTGAAGCCCTCGTACAACCGCTGGTAGGCCGCCAACTCGCTGCGGTAGCCCTCCTCTTGTTGCAGCTCGGCTTCAAAAGCCTCCTGCTCGCCAGGGGGCATCACGCCCGTCAAGTAGCGGTCTATTTTTTCGATGTCATAAGGGAAGCTTGGCATTTCAGGTTGGTTTTTAGTCTTTCAATCAAAGAAAACTGCGTATTTTTTTCAGGCAATCAAACTTGCGTTTGCGGGCAGCTCCAGCTGAAGGCAGCTCCAATTCTTCCGCAACCGCATCCATCGCATAGCCATAGAGGAAAATGAGTTCCAGCAGCCTACGGCATGGCTGGCCTACTTTTTCCAACAAACGCTGCACCAAAGCCGCTTTGGCGCGTTGGTCTTCGCGGCTATCCACCTCTGCCTCAGCAGCAAGCTCCGGGATGTTGTCGTCCCATTGGTTTGTGTCCGTGCCCTTCTTCAGCAACAGTATCTTGCCGATGCCGATGAGGTAGGTTTTGATACTGCTCTTCAAAGGCGCTTTTAGCTTGCCGCTGGTGCAATTGCGATAAAGCACCACCATCGCTTCCTGATAAAGCTCCAGGGCTTCCTCGGGAGGCATGGCGCCATACCGAATGAAGAATAAGCGGAAAGGGGTACGCAAATCTTCATAGAGCTTGTGCCAGCTCACTTCATCTCCTTGCGCCAGGCGCGGCAATAATCTCTCGTCGTCGGCATGACTAACCATTAATACTAGCTTTTAAAGTGGCGTTACGATTTGTCAGGCTTTTTTAGGGTTGGGGCCATGCTTATCTGACTTGTTGCAATGGGTCAGCGTGGTGGGGGAAGAGCCATTTTAGCCCGCGATGATCCCCATCGCAACAAGCCGATGAGCTAACTTAGGCGTAAAAATAGGAATTTTAACCCGCTTGCCGCTTATTCGGATTTTGTTTTTGATGCTAAAGGCCGCAGTTGCGATTTGCCACTCGAGCTTGATGTGTAATGCATCTGATTCACGGATTAGCAGTTTTTTAGACACCAGCAGATTTGAAACCAAGAGCTGCCGCTAAGACTGTAATCCCGCTAAAAGTTTACTTTTAGTAGGCCTTTAGCTGCCGATGCTAGAATGGGCATCTGTACGCTAGGAAGCCTATCACGTCAATCCTGTCTGAGCTTTAAAGCCTTCCGCTTCGCGCGGATGCCAAGCCGCTATCTGACCGGACTAAGAGGCCGAAGCACTAAGCGAAAAAAAAACATAAAAAAATATTGCCCCCTTTAGTAACGCTTTGCCCGATTTCAGCATAAAGAAGCAAAACACCTAAAACCCCATTTAAAATGGCGCTGAAGTTGCGCCTGTAATCCCGTGAATTGTTTTTGAATACCGGAATATAGCAACTACACTTTTAGTTTTCATTTTTTCCTTTAGCGAAGCTGCCCCTCATAGCGGGCAGGCTTGCTTAACCCCAGAAAACAGCCGGGGCGGCCCGATGGTTTTGCGCGTATCACGCAGTAGAACCCAGGGCCGCCTCCAAGTTTTTCAGGTTTTTTTCAAAAAGAACTGCCCCAGGCAGCAAAATGCCGCAAAGGCGGCTCTAACTAG
>CAYSPJ010000024.1:0-42752 GCA_964432875.1 uncultured Phaeodactylibacter sp.
GCGCTCGCGCGCCGCTATCTTTTGCCTGATCACGCAGGCTTTTTCTTCAGCTTTTACCCCGTTGCTTCTAACGGGATTGCAAAGGTACGGCAGCTTTTGAAAACAAAAAACTTTTTGGGAGTTTTTTTTACTTCTTCTCTTTTTTCGCCTCCCGCAGCAGGCTTGATTTCAGAGAAGAATTTTATTTTCTAATCGCCTTTCTTCCAAAGCGGCTGCAAAGGTAATACGTTTCCGCACATTATGCAAGCTTTCTTGTAATCTTTTTTATTCCCCTCACTATCCTTCGCGCTCATAATATTTGGTGCCCAAGTTGTCAATGCCGTTATAGAACCGAAAGGCTTTGACTTCAATGGAAGGAAACATGGCACTATCACCTGAGCCTAAAATGAAATTTTTTTCTAATATCCCTACCGCTACATTTAAATCAGGCTCTATTTACACCCATCCGGCCTATTTCGAGATGGCAGAATATGAAATCGTGCAGCTTTTCCAGAGTTAATCGGCACGTACTTTCCGCGCTGATGAAAGGGTAAAATAGAGTTTATTTTTCAGCTAGGCGCATTTCAACTAACATAGTGGCTGTTAAAAGAGTTCCCATGCCTCACTTTTCTCGGCGTTTGTTCCGGCTAGCCGCTGAGCCTTTGCTTTTGACCGTAGCAGGCAGCTCGTTCTTCCGTGCAGGTTGGTGCGTGCGCGCCTTAATCATCTCGCGCTTGTTGTGCTTCTTTTTGTCGTCAACCAATTTAACGATCAAATCTTCCCGCCCAATAGCCCTGAGCTTGTCGCGGATGAGCTGGTGGTTTTCCCGCTTGTGCCAAAAGAAGAAGAGGTGTTGCTGCTGCTTATCCTTTTTTGATATAGCGGTATAAACTGGCTTGAGCGTGTAGGGGTGTACCCCGGCATAATATATAACGGTGGCAACCGTCATGGGCGTGGGAGTAAAATCCTGTACTTGCTCCAGTTTGAAGCCCATCTCTTTCGTTTCGGCAGCCAGGTTAGCCATGTCTTCGACCTGAGAGCCGGGGTGGCTGGAGATGAAGTAGGGGATGAGGGGTTGGTTTAGCCCATGTTTCTGATTGATGCGGTCGTATCTTTTTTTAAACTCATGGAAGTGCTTGAAGGAGGGCTTGCGCATAATCCTGAGCGTTGCATCAGACGTATGTTCTGGCGCAACCTTTAAGCGGCCACAGACATGGCGGGTGACAAGCTGTTCCATGTATTCTTCCAAGCTGCCATCGTTGTTCTTGTTGTAGCTATCCACCAGTAAGTCATAACGGATACCACTACCGACGAAAGCTTTCTTTACTTTAGGGTGGGCATCTACCTTGCGGTAAAGCTCGGTCATCGGTTTGTGGCTGGTGTCGAGGTTGCTGCAAATAACCGGGTGGATGCAGGAAGGGCTTACGCAACGGTCGCAGATCTCTTGCACTTTGCCCTTCATGCGGTACATATTGGCCGAAGGCCCGCCCAAATCACTGATATAGCCCTTGAAGTCGGGCATTTGAGTGACGGTTTCGACTTCCTTGAGGATAGATTCCTCTGAGCGGCTGGCGATAAACTTGCCCTGATGGGCAGATATGGTACAAAAGCTGCACCCTCCAAAACAGCCCCGGTGCATATTGATGGAGAACCGGATCATCTCGTAGGCCGGCGGCGAACCCCGTTTTTTATACTTGGGGTGAGGCATACGCGTATAAGGCAGATCAAAGGAAGTATCAATCTGATTTTCCGTCATAGGAGGATAAGGCGGATTGACGACCAGTACTTTTTCACCAATTTGCTGCAGCAGGCGCTTGGCCTGTACTTTATTGGACTCCTGCTCTACGTGTTTAAAATTAGCCGCATAAGATAGCTTATCGCGCAGGCAGCGCTCGTGCGAATGAAGCCACAAATCTTCCCAGTTCTTGTTCTTGGGCAAGTCATCCTCAGTACGAGGCAGCAGCACCGCAGTCTGCTGTACAGTATTGATAGAATTGAAAGGCACACCTTTATATAATAGGCGTAGTATTTCGCGCAAAGGCATCTCCCCCATGCCATATACCAGCAGATCGGCACCACTCATTTCCAATATCGAAGGGAAGAGTTTATCTGCCCAGTAGTCATAATGGGTGACGCGGCGCAGCGAGGCCTCTATGCCCCCAATGAGCACGGGCACATCAGGAAAAAGCTGCTTGAGGATTTTGGTGTAAACCGTCACCGCATAATCGGGCCGGAAGTTGGTAGCGCCGCCTGGTGTATAAGCATCCGTAGAGCGGCGGCGGCGAGAGGCAGTGTAATGGTTTACCATAGAGTCCATACAACCGGAAGTGACGCCAAAGAACAAGCGCGGGCGGCCCATTTTCTTAAAGTCCCGCAAATCGTCCTGCCAGTTGGGCTGTGAGACGATAGCCACCCGCAGCCCTTCGCTTTCCAAGATGCGCCCGATGACTGCGGTGCCAAAGGCTGGGTGGTCCACATAAGCATCACCGGATATAAGGATCACATCCAGCTCATCCCAGCCTCTCATCTCTACTTCCTCGCGGGTAATGGGGAGCCAATCGGTTATCGGACGGTCGTCAAACATCTTACAAGTTTATTAACTGGCTGTTAAGCCGTTGTGGAAATCGTGCTGCTATGGATTTTCTAAACATCAAATTTACGATAAAGATTGCATTATACTGAACTAATTGGGCAATGCTACGCTGCTGGAATCGAGGTGCCCCACCTATTTTCGCCACTATCGCTGCTCTATATTTGTGATTTGTATAGGAAGGCGTAAGAGATTTCTATATTTTTGTGTCCTGTTTCGGAAAACAGATGACCAATTAACAAAAAATAATTCCCCATGTACCGTACACATACCTGTGGCGAGCTGCGCATCTCTGATGTGGGCAAAGAAGTAAAACTCAGCGGCTGGGTGCAAGCCCCGCGCGATTTCGGCGGCATGACCTTCATAGACCTGCGCGACCGCTACGGCATCACGCAGCTCGTCTTCAACATGGAGGACGATGCCGAACTCTGCGAACGGGCCCGCAAGCTCGGCCGGGAGTTTGTGGTCAGTGTTTCTGGCCAAGTGCGCGAGCGCAGCAATAAGAATCCCAACCGAGAGACTGGTGATATAGAAATAGAAGTCAGCGCTCTGGATGTACTCAACCCTTCAAAGGTACCGCCCTTCACCATCGATGACGATACGGATGGCGGCGATGACCTGCGCATGAAGTACCGCTACCTCGATCTGCGCCGTAGCCCGGTACAGCGCAATATCATCTTCCGCAGCCAATTGGCCCTGGAGACCCGCAAATACCTGGCTAGCCAGCATTTCCTGGAAATCGAAACGCCTTTCTTGATTAAGAGCACCCCGGAAGGCGCTCGCGACTTCATCGTCCCCTCCCGCATGAACCCCGGGCAGTTTTACGCCCTCCCCCAAAGTCCTCAGACCTTCAAGCAGATCCTGATGGTATCGGGTTTCGACCGCTACTTCCAAATCGTGAAGTGCTTCCGCGATGAGGACTTACGCGCCGACCGCCAGCCGGAGTTTACCCAAATCGACTGCGAGATGGCCTTCATCACCCAAGAGGAAATCCTCAATACCTTTGAAGGGCTGACTAAAAGCCTCTTCAAAAGCATGCTGGATATCGAACTGCCGATCTTCCCCCGCATGTCCTACGATGAAGCCCTACGCCGTTTTGGCTCAGACAAGCCAGATCTGCGTTTCGGCATGGAGTTCTGCGAATTGAATGAGCTGGCCCAAAACCAAGGTTTTGCTGTATTTGACAGTGCCGAACTGGTAGTGGGCATCGCCGCACCCGGTGCTGCCGAATTTACCCGCAAACAAATTGATGAGCTGACCGAATGGGTGAAGCGCCCGCAAATTGGCGCCAAAGGCTTGGCCTATGTTCGCTGTAATGCTGACGGCAGTTTGAAATCTTCGGTAGACAAATTCTTTAGCGAGAGCACGCTTCAGAGCTGGGCTGATAAAATGGGTGCCCAGCCCGGCGACTTGCTGCTCGTGTTGGCCGGTGAAGGGGAGAAAACCCGCAAGCAGCTCAATGAGCTACGCCTGGAGATGGGCCGCCGGCTTGGCCTCATGAAAGCAGGCGACTTCAAACCGCTTTGGGTAGTCGACTTCCCCTTACTGGAATGGGATGAAGGCACACAGCGGTTTTACGCCATGCACCACCCCTTCACCTCGCCCAAAAAAGATGATATTGCCCGGATGCTCGATGGCGACCACGATACCATGAAAAACCTGCGCGCAGATGCTTATGACCTGGTCATCAACGGCGTCGAAATTGGTGGGGGGTCTATCCGTATACACGACCGCAGCTTACAAGAAAAAAACTTCAAGCTGTTGGGCTTTACGCCTGAAGAGGCCGAGGCGCAATTTGGCTTCCTTATGGGCGCATTCGAGTACGGCGCTCCGCCTCACGGCGGCATCGCTTTCGGTTTCGACCGCCTCTGTTCGGTGATGAACGGGCTGAACTCGATCCGGGATTTCATCGCCTTCCCCAAAAACAACATGGGCAGGGATATGATGATCGATGCGCCTTCGCCGGTACACCAAGAGCAGCTCGATGAGCTTTCCCTAGCGCTTAAGGTGTTGGATAGCAGTGGAGGCAAGGCTTAGGCCAATAAGATTGGGGCTAGGCGATGCTCAACAGCCCTCTGCCCACTCTAATACCATGAAGGCAGCAGCAATTAATGCCTGATGTATGTGGAAAAGCTGTGGAAAAGCCCGTTTATCAATGCTTTTCCACAGCCTTTTCCACAATGCTCACCCCGCTTTGCCTTGAAGTTGATAGCGCACGAACAATGCAGCAGAAAGCAGCAGTATGGCCCCTGCTTGGTGCAGCACGCCTAAGCCTACGGGGATGATCCCAACGCTGTTGATAACCGTCAGGATACCGAGTAAAACCTGGATTATCAACAGGCTTACCAACAAGTATAAGCCGACTTTCAACGGGCGGCTCAAAGCAGCCCTAAACGCCTTAAAAAAGAACCAAAAAACCAATAAAACCAAGGCATAGGCAGCGGTACGGTGTAGTAGTTGCACCAAGGCCGGCATAAAGAGCGCCGCATCGTAATTAACAAAGTTTTCCACATTCCAGGCCGAAGCGTCTAAAAGTATGCCGGGCACTACCTCTCCATTCATATCCGGCCAGGTAGGATAGAACAAGCCAGCTTTCATGCCCGACATGATCCCCCCCAGGAAAATTTGCGCCGCGAGCAGGGCTAAGATGGCATTAGCCCCTTTTTTAAACAATGTATTGTTAATAACCTTAGGGGCTGGCTGTACTACCCGATAAGTCAACCACAAAAGATAGGAAAATAGCACGAGCGCCAGGGACAAGTGCAAGCTAAGCTTGTAGGCATTTACCCAAGGCCGGCTGGACAACCCGCTGGCGACCATAATCCAGCCAAAAGAGGCTACCAGAGCCGCGAGGAGGAACACTACGCCCAGGCGTTTCAGCAGCGGCTTATCAACCATGCCCCGCGCCCAGAAGACGCCCAAGGGGATCAGGAAAACGAAGCCCATGAGCCGAGCCCACAAGCGGTGAAAATATTCCCAGAAGTAGATGAACTTAAACTCGCCCATGCTCATCCCTTCGTTGATTTTCTGGTATTGTGGCGTAGCTTTATATAAAACAAAGGCCTCCTCCCATTGCTCCGCGTTTAGCGGAGGGAGGGTGCCGGTAACGATCTCCCACTTGGTGATCGACAAGCCAGAGCCGGTGAGCCGGGTAACGCCGCCAATGACCACTTGCATGAAAATCATCACCAAGCCTATGATCAGCCAGGCTTTAACCGCTCCTGGATATTGTTTCGGGCGGCTTGGCCGCCCTGCCGTTTCGCGTTCCAATCGTACGTCCATATACTGCCAGTTGATTTTTTTTAAGAGAAGAAACAAAAATACGCATAAATGTTTGGCCAGCGGAAGGTCAACCTTTTTGCTGAGCTCCCCTAATAGATTATTTTTAAAAATTCATTTTAAAACCCCCTTCATCATTAGGGCTGTTAGTATGTTGGGAAAATTACTGGTGAACTCTAGGTTAATCCAGTGTTAACTTTACTGCATTAGATATCAACATCATCTTCTTCTCCAAACCACTTGATGATTTTGCAATTGGCTGACTTACTCACAACTGGTGTATAAAAATAGGCCTTAGCACTTTTACTTGCGAGCTTAGGCCGCTTTCCACTTTTTTGCTGTTCATTACGCGTACAGTTATACCCAGAGAGGCGGCCTTATGCTTGATTTTAATATATGGCGACTTGCCATTCTTAGTGATTGTGAGTAAACAGCTGATGTATCAAGGCCTTCACTCACAAGCAGTGTGGAAAGCGGCTACGGCTAATCATTTGATTTCTTTGCCTTTAGGCTAATCCCGGGAAAAAGCATGTGGAAAACATAAAAACGATACAGTGAAATATCCTGTTTTATAGAAAGGTGTCGCCTGAAACTTTTGGGTTGGGATAAAGTTGTTGGCTGCTGTTCAATTCTATGGTAGTAGCTTATTATCTTTGCATATTGACAGGGGAAATGAATATGCATTGCCTGTACAATAAATTTGAAACAAATGTGCGGAAGGTTTTCTTTTGTTAGTTCGACAGAAAGGATCAAACACCAACTGGGTGAGATAGAGACAGGCCAGAGCTTGCGCTGCAGCTACAATATAGCGCCGACTCAGCACGCCTATGTCATCACCAATGAGCATCCTAAGCGGCTGGAATACCTCATTTGGGGCCTCATCCCCCATTGGTCCAATGATGATAAGAATGCAAGCAAGCTCATCAACGCCCGGGCAGAGGGCATAGCGGTTAAGCCTTCTTTCCGCGTACCCATCCGTCAGAGACGTTGCCTGGTGCTGGCTGATAGCTTCTACGAATGGCGCAATGAGGGAGGGCGGAAAGCCCCCTACCGCATCCTGATGAAAAACGGCAGCTTGATGTTGATGGCAGGGATCTGGGATATCTGGTATAAGGAGGGGTATGCCGTGAAAACTTTTTCCATCATCACCACTGAGGCCAATAAAGAGGCCGCGCTCCTGCACAATCGCATGCCGCTCATCCTGCCCAGCCGGGAGCAGCAAGAGCGCTGGCTCAGCATGCTGAGCATCGAAGAAGTGGAGGCGATGCTGCAGCGGCCCCCGGATGGGATACTTGATAAGTATCCGGTTTCTGATAAAGTTAATTCCGTGAGCAACAACGCTCCGGAGCTTCACGAGCGCATCGGCACTCAGCCGACCTTATTTTAATCTGTGCCTGGAGCGAGCTATCTTTACCGCAAAAAATCATGCGCTTAGTTATCCAAAGAGTCTCCGAGGCTTCAGTCGTTATCGATGGGGCGGTGAAAGCTTCCATCGGGTGGGGGCTGCTGTTGCTGTTGGGGGTTGAGGAATCTGATACCCAGGAGGATATCCTGTGGCTATGTGGCAAAACCAGTAAGCTGCGCATTTTCAATGACGCAGCTGGCTTGATGAACTTGTCGGTGCAGGATATCAAAGGTGAAATACTGGTAGTCAGCCAATTCACTTTGCACGCCAGTACGAAGAAAGGCAACCGGCCTTCCTTCATCCGCGCCGCCAAGCCCAATTTTGCCATCCCGGTGTACGAAGCTTTTGTCAAAACACTGGAGCAAGAAACAGGGCTGCCGGTTAAAACTGGAGAATTTGGGGCGGATATGAAAGTGCGCCTGTTGAACGACGGGCCAGTGACAATAATAATCGACAGTAAAACCAGGGAATGATGACCATACAAGAGGCTCAACAAGCTGTAGATCAATGGATTTCAACTATCGGGGTACGTTATTATAATGAATTGACCAATACGGCGGTGCTGATGGAGGAAGTTGGTGAAGTAGCCCGCCTGATGGCTCGTCTGTATGGAGAGCAGTCATTCAAAAAAGCAGAAGATGCCGCCAGCGCTCCTGCTCAACTAGCCGACGAGATGGCTGATGTGCTTTTCGTCCTTATCTGCCTGGCGAACCAAACGGGCATCGACTTGACTGAAGCCCTACAAAAGAACCTGGAAAAGAAGACGCGGCGCGATGCCGAAAGGCATGCGGGGAATGAGAAGCTGAAGTAGTTGATCAAAGCACGGCTACGCAGCTGCCCACGGGGCTAGCCTTCCCGCTGCCCTTTGCCGCGGAAAGGGGAGCGTTCCTGTTGGTCTTCAATCATCCTTCGGGAGATATAGATGCTGGCAACTAGCACCAGGATGGCAAGTATCATTAGTTTATCGTAAGCCTCCTGCAGGATAAAAAAGTCATAGACGCCATGGATGGCAAAAGGGGCGAGTAGCCCTAGGAGCAACATGTGCCTGCGGGCGCGGCGGGAAAAAGCAAACTTGGATTGCCCAACGAAGTACCCCATGATGATGGCGAAAGAGGCGTGGGCCGGCACGGCGGTGAAGGCGCGCAGGAGCGTAGTTTTTATACCAAACTGGCCGGCATACAGCACATTTTCAAAGGTGGCAAAGCCCATGCTGATCATCACGGCATAGACGATGCCGTCCATGGGTTCATTGAAAAAAGGGCGGGGGTAGGGGTAGGCTATCAATAATAGAAACTTGGCTAATTCTTCCGTGAGCGCTACAATGATGAAAGAACAAAAGAGGGCAATACCGAGGTGCTCTGGGGTGTCCCATCCTGATTTTGATGCCCAACTCTCGATTTTTAACACCGGGAAAGTGATAACCATGCCCAGGATGAAGGAAATGGCCAGGTGTATGCGGGGTTCTTTTTCGTATTTATCAGAATGATAGATATACCAACAGACTAGTAAGCCCGGTATCACAGCCAAAGCGATGAGGAAGCTATCCCGTATCATCAGCTACGGTTTATGGTTTCGCAAAAAGCAGCAAATTCGCGAGCGATTATTTGCGTTTTGCCCGGTGCTTCGAACATGCCCATGTGGCCGACCTGATCCAGGATGTGGATGGAAGCCAGGGGCGGCAGGTGAATTTGCTCCAGGCTCTGATCAGCGGGTATGGCCGTATCTTTTTTTCCGATGATGAAGAGTGCGGGCACGGCCAGTTTGGCCAGGGTCTCTGATTCGTCCGGGCGTTGCGCCATTGCTTCCAGCGCAGCGATGATGCCGGCGCTGGGGTATTGAGCGGCCTGGTAGGAAAGCTTCTCGATTAGAAGGGTATTATCGCGGGCAAATTTTTGGGCGAACAAGGCGGGGATGAGCTGTTTGACAAATAAGGCATGGCCCTGACGATGGATGAAGGCCGCGCTTTTGAGCCGGCCCTCCTTTTTCGCTTCCGTATCGGCGTAAGGGTGGGAATGAAAAAGCCCCAACCCCAGCAGCATCTCCGGGAAACGGCGGGCAAAGGCAAGGCTGACGTAACCGCCCATAGAATGGCCAATGACGATGGACTTGCCTAAGCCGGTCTCCACCAAAACTGCCTGTACGGCTTCGGCCATCTGTTCGATGCTAATACCTGGAATAGCTTCAGACCTGCCAAAGCCGGGCAGGTCGATGCCAACAACCTGATAGGCGGCTTCCAATAAGCTGGATTTGAATTCGTCCCATACCGTGCTGTCTTCGCAAAAGCCATGCAGGAGTACGATGGGCGTGCCCCTGCCTTCCGCCCGGAAGGCGATTTTTCGCTGTAGGAAAGAGAGGTATTTCATCTTTACATATTTTAAGGCGGCAATCCGCGCTTTTAAGGTGCACTAAATTACGCCAATCATGCCGTACTGCCAAATGTTTGGTAAATAACTCTCGGGGCGTAAGGCGAAATAAGGCGCCCTAAGGAAGAAAAGAAGCAAAAAGCAGTTTTTTCATGTTAATAGCTTACTAAACTTCAATTTAGCTTGTGCGTCCTGCGGGGGTTTTCTTACCTTTACTTCATGCAATGTAGAAAAAAAAACTAGCGGCTTAATTTAAACCTATGATGCCTGGCTTTTCAGAATTGAAGAAGGGATTGTCGAGCCTCGAAGCAGTGGAGCGGGAGCTGAACCTCAAGCAGCTTCAGATCAATCGGCTATTGAATATTACTCAGGCTATCAACAACAACGTCTCAGCCGAAGGCCTTTTCAATATGTATAAGTCCTTTTTGAGCTGGGAAATCGGGGTCAAAAAAATGGTGCTCTACGTGCGGGAAGAGGATGGCTGGGTCTGCCCGGCGGCAATTGGCATCCCTGATAATCTGCTGGCTATGGACATCAGCTCGCATTTTGAAAAGTACATCCGGCTCAATAACGTAGAAAACAGCAACCATCCGCTTATCCAGGAATTTGACGTGGTCATCCCGGTGCGCCATAAAGACAACCCCATTGCCTATGTTTTTATCGGGGGCTTTAGCGAAGAGGAAGACATGTATAATAAAGTGCAGTTCATCACCACCATCACCAATATTATCGCGGTAGCTATTGAGAACAAGCGCCTGTTTAAAAGGCAGCTCGGACAAGAGCGCCTACGTCGGGAAATGGAATTGGCAGCGGAGATGCAGCAGATGCTCATCCCTAAAAAACTGCCGAGCAAAAGCTGTTATGAACTGGACAGTATTTACAAACCTCACCTGGGCGTCGGTGGGGACTATTTTGATTTCATTGAGTTTGAAGATAGCAAGATCGTTTTTTGTGTGGGTGACATCTCTGGGAAAGGCGTGGCGGCAGCCTTGTTGATGGCCAATTTCCAAGCCAACTTCCATACGCTGATCAACAAACGTACGGAGTTGAACTGTTTCATCCGCGACCTCAATAAATCGGTCAACCTGATTACGCAGGGGGAGCGCTTTATCACCTTTTTTATCGCCGAGTACGATACCAAAACCCAATGCCTGCAATACGTTAATGCCGGCCACAACCCTCCGGTATTGGTCAATGAGGGCGAAATTTTCCTGTTGGATAAAGGCTGTACCATCCTCGGGTCTTTCACGGATTTGCCGGAAGTGGAAGTAGGGCAGGTTTCTATCGATGGAGAGGCGATCATCCTGGCCTTTACCGATGGCGTGACAGATTTGAAAGATGATCAAGGCGAATTTCTCAACGAAGAATTGCTCTACAATTTTGTGCGCAACAACTATAAACTGTCGGCCGGGGAGTTTAATCGTCGACTGATGAATAAACTGGAAGTATTTAATGGAGACAAAAACTACCCGGATGACTTTACCGTTTTGACTTGTAAGGTGTTTAAACCTTAGAAAGCAAGTGAAATATGTTTTCTAACCTTTGTAAGGATGCCTGTAAGGGTGTCAAATATTCAGATACCAAGCGATGAAAGATAAAAATGTAGCCGGTATTTTAGCCTTGTTTCTAGGAGGGTTCGGCGTACACCGTTTCTACTTGGGGCAGAATGGCTTGGGCGTATTCTACCTCCTGTTTTTCTGGTTTCCAATTATATGGATCGTAGGGCTGATTGATGCGATTGTTTTTTTTTCCATGGATAAGGAAAATTTTGACCGCAAGTACAACAAAGCCCAGTTTTCTGAAGAGCGGTATCTGGACACGGACTTTGTCCGCCGCGACCGCCACCAGCGAGGACGGACGGAAAACCGCCAGGCTAAGCGGGAGCAGCGCCAAGAGCGCAGCTATGACGCCCGTCGGCAGCAAAACCGGCCCGGACCGCCGCGCCGCGGAAACCCCTATAAAGCTAGCGGGATAAAAAAATACAAGGACTACGACTATGATGGCGCCATCGAAGATTTCCTCAAGGCGCTGGATTTAGAGCCCAATGATGTAGCTACCCATTTTAACCTGGCTTGCGCTTATTCCCTGAATGAAAAGCCCGATAAGGCTTTCTATCACCTCGACCGCGCCGTGGCCAATGGCTTCAACGATTTTCAGAAAATCAAATCGCACGATGCCTTTGCCTTTCTGCGAATACAAGAGCAGTTTGATATTTTTGAGAAAAGCGGCTTCCGGCTTTCCCCGGGCTTTGGCACCCAGCCCAGCGCTAATGCCCAACAAGCTAAGGATGAATTGCCGGAAGAAGATGTCATGGAAGGGCATCCGGATTTATTGGAGCAGCTGCAGCGCCTCGGAGAGCTGCGTGAAAGAGGGCTGCTCACCGAAGAGGAATTTGCGCTACAAAAAAAGAAACTTTTGAGCTGAGCCTGACGTACAAATATTTACTTTTGGTTAGAGTGGAATCCCAGGCATAATTGATAGCTTTGGAAAACTTTAACCAAAGATATTCAACCGCAAGCCGCTTGCCTTCGTTTGGCAGGCGTATAACATACAAGCAATGATAGCTAAGAATCTGGTCTCAGTAAGTATTGTCCCCTTAAGGACTTCCGATACAGGCGAAGAAGCGCTCGGCATTATGAACGATTTCTACGTGCGGCATCTGCCCATCGTGAATGACAAGCAGTTGTTGGGGTTGATTTCCGAAGATGATATCCTCAATCACGATGTCGAAGAGCCCGTCGGTTCTTATAGCCTCTCCCTTACACGCGTGCGGGTTAAAGAAACGGACCATATCTACGAAATCCTGAGGCTGCTGGCGGAATACCAGTTGTCGGTAGTGCCAGTAGTAGATGAAGAGGAGAACTACGCGGGGCTGGTCACTATGGAAAACGTCTTGTTCCATCTGTCCAAGATCGCTTCTTTTTCGGAGCCGGGCAGTATACTGGTGCTGGATATCAGCAAACGGGATTATTCCCTTTCCGAAATTTCTCGCATCGTCGAATCGGAAGGGGCTTCTATCCTGAGCTCTTTTATCACTTCCGGCCCTGATTCACCACTAATGGAGGTGACCATCAAGATAAACCGGCAGAATATCCAGTCCATAATAGCTGCTTTCGAGCGTTTCAAGTATATCATCAAAGCCTCCTTCAATGAAGAGCAGTATGTTGATTCGCTGAAGGAACGTTTCGATGCGCTGATGTCCTATCTCAACATCTAGTGCCTTGCACACTAAGTTATTGCAGGTCTAAGCTCTCCACCTTTTCGCCTGGCCTTCGCTGGGAGAACCCTTATTTATGCTCGCTAAATGCGGGCTTCCCCGCCTCGGCCTGACGAAAAATAGCGGCGGCTTAACTTACCGAAAATTAGCCCCCAAGCCTAGTGCTATAAAGCACTTCGCCTGTTTCACCAAAGGCTTAAGTTTTTGAGGATCCGCATAAAAGCCTTAACTTGCCTGTTATATTAACAACAGCCCTGTCAGTCGTGGTTAAGCAGGTCTATAATCTAGTTATGTATGTGCTGTCATTATTAAGGAAGAGGACATATTGGGAGGTTCGGCCAGGGGCAAAAGGCTATGAGAAAACGAAAGTGTACTGCTTTTTGAGCATCCCCTCGATAAGAACTGCGATATTGCTGTGTGCCGCTCTGGTCACCTTGCAGCCGCTCTATGCTCAATTGGATTATGTCTATGTGGATAGCATCACCATTAAGGGCAACCATTCTACCAAGGCCAGCATCATCCTGCGAGAAATGACCTTTGGGGCAGGCGATACGATCAAACTGGAAGAACTGCCACAAAAACTGGAGCGCAGTGAATTGTTCATCATGAATACTGGTTTATTCAATTGTGCTTCCATCACCTATAAAAACTGGGAAGGTGCTACCAATAAAGTGCACCTGCTGGTAGATGTGGATGAAGCCTGGTATATCTACCCTGTCCCCGTCTTCGACCTGGCCGACCGCAACTTTAATGTATGGTGGGTGGAGCAGGGCCGCTCCCTGGACCGCCTGAACTTCGGTGCCGACTTTTCCCACCTTAATATCACTGGGCACATGGACCGCCTGAAGCTGTCGGTGAAGTATGGCTATACCCGCAAGTATGCTGTTGGTTACCGCCTCCCCTATTTTAACAAGGCCCAGACGCTTGGCTTTTCTGCCGAGGCGGCTTTCCTGCAGAACCGCGAAGTCAACTATATCACCCTGGAGAATAAACAGGTGTTTTACCGCGACGATAATGAGTTCCTTTACCAGCGTTTCCGAGCTGATGTCGAACTGAATTTCCGGCCGCGCATCAAATCCTTCCACGATTTTGCCTTTGGCTATCGGCAAAATCGCGTTGCGCCGGAAATCGCCTCAGAGTTGAACCCCGATTTTCTGGGGGAGGGGCGAACGCTCCAACGCTACTTCCTTTTGGCTTACCGCTATACTTACGACAACCGCGACGTGAGGCCCTACCCCTGGAAGGGGAGCCATTTCTATAGCGTCTTACAAAAAGATGGCTTTGGCATCTTCTCCGACCGTAATGCCTTGACGGCTTATTCCGGTTACAGCCGCTTTCTGCCTATTGGCGAAAAAAGCAGCCTGGCGATTGAAACACATGCTAAGCTCTCCCTCATCAGGGCGCCGCAGCCTTACAACGACAACCGGGCTATCGGCTTTGGGGCTATCTACCTTCATGGGTATGAGTACTACATCATGGATGGTCTGGATTATGCCATCCTTCGTTCGTCCATGCGCTTCGGCCTGTTCGACCTGGAGTTGCATTTTGGCAGAACTATGCCCATCCAGGCTTTCCGCAATATGCCCATCCGGTTCAACCTGGCTTTGAATAATGATTTTGGGTATGCCCGAAACCCCGCTGCCCGGCAATTCAACCCTTTAAACAACCGGGTACTCTGGGGCGGCGGCATCGGCCTGGATATTATTTTGTACTATGATAAAGTGATACGAATCGAATACAGCATCAATGATTTATTAGAAAAAGGCCTATTTTTACACCTCAACATGAATATTTAAACGCCCAGTCTCCTGGCAGCATAGGTATGCAAGTAGTCGTATTCAGCAAAGTACTCAAAGATAAAGACGTGGCCCACATCCAGCATCTGTTCGATGCCCTGCATGAGGAGGGCATCAATGCTTACGTCTTTGCGCCTTATTTAGAGATGCTCAAGGGCAAGGTCAATTTCCAGCGGGATGTAGGGGTGTTTGAAGGATATACGGATTTCAGCGTGAAGAAATTTGATTTCTTCATCACCCTGGGTGGCGATGGGACCATCCTTTCTGCTATTACCCATATACGAGATAGCAAGGTACCCATCATGGGGATCAATCTGGGGCGGCTGGGCTTTTTAGCCAGCATCGAAAAAAAGCGCATCAGCGAGGCCGTGAGCCTCATTAAGCGCGGCATGTATCGTATTGACGAGCGGCGCATGCTCTACCTGGAGTCCAATCTGCCTGTTTTCGGCGAGCTGCGCTTTGCTCTCAATGATTTTACGTTGCTTAAGCGCGATACTTCTTCCATGATCACCATCCATACTTTCATCAATGGCGCTTATCTGAACTCATACTGGGCCGATGGCTTAATTGTATCCACGCCTACGGGCTCGACGGGCTATTCGCTCAGTTGCGGCGGCCCGATTGTTTTCCCAAATTCGGGCAACTTTGTCATCACTCCGGTTGCTCCGCACAACCTCAACATCCGGCCCATTGTCATTTCTGATGATTCAGTGATTTCTTTTGAGATAGAAGGGCGGGCAGAAAATTTCCTTTGTACCTTAGACTCCCGCTTCGAAGCCATCACTGCTGCCCATCAACTAGCCGTGCGCAAGAACGACTTCAACGTCCGGCTGGTGCAGTTACATGAGGTGGGGTTTATGGATACGATGCGCACCAAACTTGCATGGGGGAAGGATAATAGAAACTAATATTGCGTAATAAGGTCTGCTAGATGTGGAGAGGGCCAACAGCATGAAGAGGGAGAGGTGAGATGCAGGCAGAGCCCGCCTTCGCGGCTGCATAGTGACCATAACCGGAACAAAAACAAACAAGTGTAAAATGATTGCAGAAATCCAACTCCAGAGCAAGCGTTACCAGCTTGATTTGAGCCGTCCGCTGGACATTTCGATCCCTCTGCGCGAGGGCATGGAAACGGTAAACTGCTTCTATGCCCCACCCTTGGAAACCGCGCCGGTTGTAGCAGGAAGTTTTATCGGCTCTACCGCTCAGGGGGGGGCAGTTAATTTTTTAAATGTCAAATTCAACCCGCATGGCAATGGCACCCATACCGAATGTGTGGGTCATATCGCACGGGAATTTTTTTCCATTAACCAATGCTTGCGGCAGTTTTTTTTTACCGCTCGCCTGTTGAGCCTCTATCCTCAAAAAATAGCGGGCGACCGGGTCATTACCAGGCCACTGCTGGAAATGGCCCTGGCAGGGAGCAAACCGGAAGAAGCGCTCATCATCCGCACGATGCCCAATGATGAGCTCAAGCTGCGCACCCACTATTCCGGGGCTAACCCGCCCTACTTCCATCATGAAGCTATTGCTTTCCTGGTAGAGCAGGGCGTGCAGCACCTACTGACAGACCTCCCTTCCATCGACCGCGAGGAAGATGGCGGCCAGTTGCTGGCACATCATGCTTTTTGGCAATACCCCGACCATATCCGCACTGGCAGTACCATCACAGAATTAGTTTTTTTGAACAATTCTATCCGAGATGGATTATACTTATTGAACCTGCAGATCGCCAGCTTTGAGATAGATGTTAGCCCTAGCAAACCGATACTATATGAGCTGAAGGAAGTTGTGGGTACTTTTTTATCATAGCAGCCTAATATGACCGCAGCATGGCTTATCACCAGTCGACTTACCATTCAAAGCTTTACCGCGATTTCAAGGAGTTTGCGGCTAGTAACCACCGGCAAGCCATCCATTTTTACGAAAAACACGAGGAGGCGATACAGCGTCTGGATTTCGACGAGCGCTTTGAATTGCTGGTAGCTTACGTCAATGCCCTCTTTGAAGTTGGCCAGTATCAGAAGCATTTGCTGATGGTGGATGTGGCAGTGGAAGAGGTCATCATGAACAATATTGGCTGGTATCAGGGTGAGGACATTTACCAAAAGCTTCTATTCCGCAAAGCCGCTTCGCTCTATAATTTTATGGAATACGGACGGGCAGATTACATCCTGCGGGAATTGGTGCGGATAGACCCCCACAACCGCGACGCCATCCAATTCCTGAAAAAATGCCTACGCAAAAAAGATGCCGCCCTGCTCAACATTGCTAAAGCTTGCAGCATTTTTCTGTTTTTGCTATCCGCTATGATTATCGGGATAGAGGTGTTGGCGGTACGGCCGTTTTATAGCATGTACACGGGCTTGGTGGAAACGAGCCGCAATACGATCTTCCTGTTGGGCTGGGTTTCGCTACTCGGCGGCCAGGCGCTCAATTGGTGGCGGGCAGAGCGCAAGGCAGAACAGTTTGCCTTGGTAGAGCAGAACAAAAAAAACAAGGCCAAACCTTCGGCCTGAGCCTTTTTTGCTAACTTCCGCCCGCAAAAAGAAAAAGCATGAAACCGACTTTATTGATTCTTGCCGCAGGCATGGGCAGCCGCTATGGTGGCCTAAAACAAGTTGAAGGCGTTGGCCCCAATGGCGAAGCCATTATCGAGTACTCTATCTATGATGCCATCCGGGCAGGTTTTGGCAAAGTCGTCTTCGTCATCCGCAGGGATATCGAGTCCGCTTTCCGGGAAAAATTTGGACATAAATTTGAAAGTCAACTGGAGACAGCCTATGCTTTTCAGGAGGTGGATATGCCCATCGAAGGCATGCCCTCTGGCTTGCTTCCCCGCGAAAAGCCCTGGGGGACTGGCCATGCTGTACTGGCAGCCCGGGAGGCTGTAAACGAGCCTTTTGCGGTAATCAACGCCGATGACTACTACGGCATCTCTGGCTTTGAAACCATGGCCCGCTTTCTTTCCTCTGACTGCTCACCGGAGCACTACAGCATGATTGGCTACCAACTGGACAAAACCCTCTCGGAAGCCGGACATGTCAACCGCGGCATCTGTGAAGTAGACGAAGCTGGCTTGTTGATTGATGTAGTAGAGCGGCACAAAATACAATGGCAGCTTGGCGAGATATTTTATGAAGAAGGGGGTACGAAGCATCCGCTCGACCCTCATGCGCTGGTATCCATGAATTTTTGGGGCTTCCACCCCACGATCTTCGAATCCCTGCACCGCCAATTTCTGGAATTTGTAGAGGCAAATCGTATCAACCCTCGCGCGGAGTACTATATCCCCTCTGCCGTCAATCTGCTAATTAAATCCGGTGCGGTGCGCCTCAGCGTTTTGCCCAATGCCGAGAAGTGGTACGGCGTGACTTACCAGGAAGACAAAGCGATGGTGCAAGGGGCATTCCGGGAGCTCGTTGCGCAAGGGAAGTATCCTGAAAGGCTTTGGTAGGAAAGGGCTTGGCAATGGGCAAGGCTAGTTAGATGGCTGGGGGTAAGGCAGGGTTGATGCCAGCAAGCTTTTTTCCCTATCTTTGAGCCGCGCATCAACCAAAGCCACGCGCCATGCCCAAGAAGTTCAACATCACCGGCCTATGCCTGCCCGCCAGGCACTACATGGCGGATATCTCGCAGAAGCTCGCCCCGGGTGCTGGCCAAGGGCTACCTCGTCATCTTCGACCCGCGCTGCCCCGCAGAGACGATTCAAGAATCGTCTCGATGGGCGCAGGAGTGGATCGAGGCGGAGGGGAAGCGGGTCTTTACGGTGTGGGTGTAGGGCGAGGCTGGCCCTGTGAAATTAATGTTGAGACGATTCACGAATCGTCTCTGATTCACGAATCGTCTCTGATTCACGAATCGTCTCAACCTACATTTTTACAAATCGAATTTGATCCCCTGTGCCAGGGGGAGATCCGTGCTGTAATTGATGGTGTTGGTCTGTCGGCGCATGTAAGCTTTCCAGGAATCGGAGCCGCTCTCGCGGCCGCCGCCGGTTTCCTTTTCGCCACCGAATGCACCACCGATTTCCGCGCCGCTGGTGCCGATGTTGACGTTGGCGATGCCGCAGTCCGAGCCGGCAGCAGAGAGGAAGCGTTCGGCCTCGCGCATGTTGGTGGTCATGATGGCAGAGGATAATCCCTGGGGCACTTCATTCTGGTAAGCGATAGCCTCGTCCAGCTCTTTGTACTTGATCAGGTAGAGGATAGGCGCGAAGGTTTCCTCATGCACGATTTTGTAATCGTGCTTCACCTCGGCGATACAAGGCTTTACATAGCAGCCGCTTTCGTAGCCCTTGCCTTCCAGCACTCCCCCGTCCACCAACATCTTGCCGCCTTCCTGCTTGATGGCTTCGATAGCCTTCAGGTAGTGGCCTACGGCATCACGATCGATGAGCGGCCCGACGTGGTTGCGCTCGTCTAGCGGGTTGCCGATGCGGAGCTGGCTATAAGCCTTCGCCAGTTGGCTTTTGACCGTATCATAGAGGCTTTCGTGCACAATTAGGCGGCGGGTTGAAGTACAACGCTGACCAGCTGTGCCTACGGCGCCAAATACCGCGCCGGTGAGTACCAGCTTCAAATCAGCGTGTGGCGAAACGATGATGGCGTTGTTGCCGCCGAGCTCCAGCAGGGCACGCCCCAGGCGGGCAGCAACTGCTGTGCCTACTATTTTGCCCATGCGGATGCTACCGGTTGCAGAGATTAAAGGCACGCGGGAGTCTTTGGTCATCATTTCACCCACCTTGTAATCTCCATTTACGATGTTCACCACGCCTTCAGGCACTTCGTTGGCTTCAAGTACCTCGCGGAATATGTTTTGGCAGGCTACCGAGCAGAGGGGGGCTTTTTCAGAAGCCTTCCATACGACTACATCGCCGCACACCAGAGCAATCATCGCATTCCAGGACCAAACAGCTACCGGGAAGTTGAAAGCTGAGATGATGCCGACGATGCCTAGCGGATGCCACTGCTCGTACATGCGGTGGTGCGGGCGCTCGGAGTGCATGGTCAGGCCGTACAATTGCCGTGAAAGGCCTACGGAAAAATCGCAGATATCGATCATCTCCTGCACTTCGCCTAAACCTTCCTGTAGGCTTTTGCCCATTTCGTAAGATACCAGGCGGCCCAAAGGGTCTTTGTATTTGCGCAGCTCATTGCCGTATTGCCGCACGATCTCTCCGCGTTTTGGGGCGGGTATTTCCCGCCATAGCTTGAAAGCAGCCTCGGCTTTTACCATGAGCTGCTCATACTCCTCACGGGTAGTGATGCTGACGCTGCCGATTTCCTGGCCATCAACCGGAGAGACTGATTTGATGTATTTTCCGGAAGTGCTGGATTCCAGCCCGGTACTGGTGCCGGCATTATATTTCTTCAGGCCCAGTTTTTTTAAAAAGTTCTTTTCCATCTTGTTTGGTTTTACTTTGAAGCGGGCGAAATTAGGGAAAAAAAAGGAAAGCCTTTAGTTACCGAGCAGTTCCTTCACCATCGTAGAAATCGCTTTACCATCGGCCCGGCCAGCGAATTTTTTGCTAGCAGCGGCCATTACTTTCCCCATGTCCTTCATGGAAGTGGCACCGGTTTCGGCCAAGATGGCTTTGATTTCAGCCCGCAGCTCATCTTCAGTCAACTGTTGTGGCAGATAGCGCTCAATGGTTTCTATTTCTTCGCGCTCAATTTGCGCCAAATCCGGGCGGTTTTGCTTTTCGTAGATGTCGAGCGAATCTCGCCTTTGCTTCACGAGTTTTTGCAGTATTTTGATGTCAGCATCGGCATCCAAATCGTGCTTGGTGCCACTGGTTTTTTCCAGCAAAATAGCTGCTTTGATGGCGCGGATGCCACGCAGCGCAATTTGATCTTTGGCCTTCATGGCTTCTTTAAGGTCCTGGTTGATGCGTTCTTCCAAGCTCATATTGTCATTGTTTTGGTTCGTTATTATTGGAAAGCCGCCGCCTTCCCATAAAGTTCACTCATCCCCCTATTCTTTCACTAACCCAGGTTGTGAGTTGGATGAAATCCTCCAGGCTCAATTGTTCGGGGCGTTGATTGAAGAAGGCATCCTCCAGCAGGGCATCGTTGGGGATGAGGGCCTTCATGGTGTTGCGCAGCATTTTTCGGCGCTGGCTAAAGGCCTGCTTTACTACAGTGCGGAACAGCTGTTCGTCGCAACCCAGCTCAGTTTTTTCCTTGCGTATCAGGCGGATGACCGCGGATTGCACCTGGGGTGGCGGGCTGAATTTACTCTTGTCCACCCCAAACAGATACTCCCCTTCATAATAGGCCTGCACCAGCACGCTAATGATGCCGTAAGCTTTGCTGCCCGGCCCGGCTACCACCCGCTCAGCGACCTCTTTTTGAAACATGCCGACCATCTCTGGGACCAATTCTCGGCAGCTGAGCATCTTAAAGAGGATTTGGGAAGAGATGTTATATGGGAAGTTTCCAATCAGGCCAAAAGGTTCATTGTGCATGAGTTCGGGCAGCGCTGCCTTCAAGAAATCTCCACTAAGGATGCCTCCTTTCAGTTCGGGGAAGTGCTTGTGCAGGTAGAGCACCATATCCTGATCAGCTTCTACGGCCAGTAGTTGGTAGCCTTTTTTCAGCAGGTATTTAGTTAGCATGCCCCGGCCAGGGCCCACTTCCAAAACCCGGTGGTAGGTCCTACCCGCCAGGGAGAGGCTATCTGCAATCCGCTCCGCAATCGGTTCACTGTTGAGGAAGTGTTGCCCGTAAGATTTCTTTGCTTTCATAAAAAAGTCAATATATAGCACGACTAGTGAATGTCAGGAGCGGTTTAGCACAATGAGCATCGCTGTGGGCGGCTTATTGGGCAGCGATTTGATTTAGAAATAAGCCACCAGATCAACGCTGCGGGCACTCTGGCGCTGCAAGCTTAGCCAGCGCTTCAAAACGGGCAATTATGGTTGTCAATTTTGGGGTATACAATCCTCTCCGCTAGCTGCCCCGCCGAATAAATCGCCTAATGCTTTCTGTCTCCCGTTTTCTTCCTATTTTTACATTTGTTTATAAAAATGAGGAAATCCAAAACCGGCGGCCGAAACCTGACATTTTTGCAAAAATAGCAAAACCAGCGGGTTTGGTTGTCAAGAATCAAGTGAACAATGGAAAAACAGAAGATTGGTATCAGTATCGGCGATATGAACGGCATCGGGCTGGAAGTCATTTTGAAGACGCTCTCAAACCTCCAGTTGTTGAATATTTGTACTCCGGTGATATTCGGCTCTTCCAAGGTGGTCTCTTACCATAAGAATATCGCCGGAGGCGAATTTGACTACCACAATATGCGGGAGGGAGATAAAATCCATTCTGGCAAAGTGAACATCGTCAACTGTTGGCAGGAGAATGTAAATATAAACTTGGGCAAGGCCACCGAGGATGGCGGCAAATATGCCTTTATGTCGCTGGAAGCCGCAACCAATGCCCTCAAGCACGGGGTAATTGATGCCCTGGTCACCGCTCCTATCAGCAAAGAATCGATGCAGATGGCGGGCTTTCCCTTCCCTGGCCATACCGAATACCTGGCCAAAGAACTCGGTGCCCGAGGCAACCTGATGTTTATGGTAAGTGATGAGCTCCGGGTCGGTCTGGCCACCAACCACTTGCCGCTGCGGCAGGTAGCCGATGCACTCAGCAAGGAAATAATTATGCAGAAACTGCAGATTATGAATGAATCCCTCAAGGTTGATTTCGGCTTGGAGCGCCCCATCATTGCCGTCTTGGGGCTCAACCCTCATGCTGGAGACGGCGGCATACTGGGCGGAGAGGAGGAAAAATTCATCCGCCCCGCCGTGGTGGAACTCAAGAAAAAAGGCATGATGGTGATGGGCCCATTCCCGGCAGACGGCTTTTTCGGCAGCGGGCAATTTGCTAAATTCGACGGCATCCTGGCGATGTACCACGATCAGGGCCTCATCCCTTTCAAAGCCTTGTCTTCCGCTTATGGGGTTAATTATACTGCCGGCCTATCGGGCGTCCGTACTTCGCCCAGCCACGGCACCGCTTTCGACCTGGCGGGCAAAAACGAAGCTGATCCGACCTCATTCCGCCAAGCCCTCTTCCTTGCTCTTGAGATCGCTAAAAACCGCAAGCTTTACGTGGAAATGCACGAAAATGCCTTGCAAAAACGCGATAAGCCCTCTGAAATAGAAGGCGAGGACGAGGTGATTGTAGAGGATGAAGGCTAAGGGGGGGGCTACAACATACTCATTTATAGTTGAAGCTGTAAGGCTTATTACCTTGGCGTATCCAGACGATACGACAGGGAAATCCTATCTTTATCTTCAAAAAATGCCGAAGGCAATCACATTCCAGCGGGGGTTGAGCAGCGTGCTCTTTTGGTCGATTATTTCAGCAGCCTTCATCGGGCCGGGTACAGTGACGGCGGCGGCACAGGCCGGGGCGACTTATCAGCTCCAGTTGTTGTGGGCCTTATTGTTTTCAGCCCTGGCAGCCATTGTGTTGCAAGAATCAGCGGCGCGTGTAACCCTCGCATCGGGTAAGAGTTTAGGAGACATCGTTGCCTGGCAGTATGCTGGGGAGCGGGGCAGGTGGCTGTGTTGGGGGCTATTTCTGGCGGTAGCCTTTGGCTGTGCAGCCTACCAGGCAGGCAACCTACTGGGTGCCGCAGCGGGCTTGGGGCTGTTGAGTGGGCTGCCGCGGCGGGTATTGGTATTGGGTGCTGGCCTGCTGGCCACTTTGGTATTGTGGCAGGGGAATATCCGGGCTATCAGCCGCTTGCTGGCGGGGATAGTGGCAATCATGGGGGCCGCATTTATCACGATGGCGCTGCTGCAAAAAGACTATTCTCCGGGTGTAATAGCCTGGGCTGCCTGGCAGCCGGTTATTCCCGATGGCGGGCTATTCCTGGTGCTGGGGCTAATCGGCACTACGATTGTACCTTACAATTTATTCTTGGCTTCGGGCATCAGCCATGGGCAGAGCGTAGGAGAGATGCGCTGGGGCGTTGCCATCGCCGTCGCCATTGGAGGGTTAATTTCGATGGCGATCCTCGTGGCTGGTACCCAGGTGAGCGGGGTTTTCAGTTTTGAGGCTTTGGCCGGTGTCATGGAGGATGGGCTGGGGCCTTGGGTAGCAGCCCTTTTTGCTTTTGGTTTATTTGCTGCAGGCATCAGCTCTGCCATTACGGCACCACTGGCGGCGGCCATTGCGGCGCGGGCACTATTGAGCGGAGGCAGTAGCCGGTGGAGTAGCACCAGCGCCCGTTTCCGCATCGTGTGGGGTCTTGTGCTGGGGGCAGGTTTGCTCTTCAGCTTATTGGATGTTAAGCCTATTCCGGCGATTATCGCTGCTCAGGCCATCAATGGCCTGCTGCTGCCAGCGGTGGCGGCTTTTCTCATCTTGGCGGTCAACGATCGAGAGCTCATCCCGCCACCTTACCGCAACGGGCTGCTTTCAAACTTGCTGAGCCTGGCTATTGTCGGTTTGAGCTGTTTCCTGGGTTTGAATAATGTATGGAGAGCGCTAGGCAATATCATGCCAGGCTTGGGCGAGAGGCTTTTTTTACCAGTGGCAGTGGTGTTGTGTTTGCTGCTGGTAGGTTGGTTAGGGTGGAAAACAGTGTGGAATAAGAAGTAGGAAGCGGGAAGGCATTTTCTTCCTCCCCGCTTCATCGTGTTAAAACCTGATGTTGTGGAGCTCTATTTGATGCAGAGCTGCTCTATATCCTTACTCTGGTTTGACCGCTTCAGCTTGCTTGGCATAGAAACCGGCTTTCAGTTTTTCCGATACTTCGCTGAAAGCGTTGACCGTCGTATCGATGTCCTCGTGCGTATGTACAGCGGTGGGGATGAGGCGAAGCAGGATCATCCCTTTGGGGATGACAGGGTAAACCACCATGGAGCAGAAAATATCGTAGTTTTCGCGCAAGTCGCGTACCAGCACGATGGCTTCTTCGATGGAGCCGTGCATGAAGACTGGCGTGACGCAGGTATTGGTGTGGCCAAGGTCAAAGCCTTTGGCGCGCAGGCCATCTTGGAGGCGGTTGACGTTTTCCCAAAGCTTGTCCTTGAGCTCAGGCCGGGTGCGCAGCAGCTCGAGGCGTTTGATGTTGCCGATTACCAGGGGCATGGGCAAAGACTTGGCAAAGATTTGCGAGCGCAGGTTGTAGCGCAGGTATTCCATTACATCTCTATCGCCAGCTACGAAAGCGCCGATGCTAGCCATAGATTTAGCGAAGGTGCTGAAGTAGAGGTCGATTTGATCCTGGACGCCCTGTTCTTCGCCCGCGCCGGCGCCGGTAGCGCCAAGAGTACCAAAGCCGTGGGCATCATCCACCAGCAGGCGGAATTCATACTGGCCCTTCAGCGCACAGATTTCCTTGAGGATGCCCTGCTCACCACGCATGCCGAATACCCCTTCCGTGATGACCAGGATACCACCGCCGGTCTCAGCAGCCAGGGCGGTAGCTTTTTCCATTTGTTTCTTGAAGCTGTTGATGTCGTTGTGCTCAAAAGGCAGGCGCTTGCCGATGTGCATGCGGACGCCGTCGTAGATGCAGGCGTGGTTGTCTTTGTCATAGACGACTATGTCGTGCCGGCCAAGCAAGGCATCGATGACAGACATGATCCCTTGGTAGCCATAGTTCAACAGGATGGAATCCTGTTTGCCGACAAACTCAGCCAGCTCGCGCTCCAGTTGTTCGTGGTATTTGGTTTCGCCCGACATCATGCGGGCACCCATAGGATAGGCCAAACCCCACTCTTGGGCAGCTTCGGCATCTACCTTGCGGACTTCGGGATGATTGGCCAGGCCCAGGTAGTTATTTAAACTCCAGACAATCCTTTCTTTCCCTTGGAAGACCATGCGGCTGCCGAGCTCGCCTTCCAGCTTGGGGAAAGCGTAGTAGCCATGTGCCATTCTTGACCACTTGCCCAGCGGCCCTCTATCTTCAGAAAATTTTGCAAAAAGATCCATAATAAGCCAGATAGTTTAGTGATGATATGCTGGCAGCTTTGCGGTGCTACCAGGCTTTTTCTGCTTTTGTTTCGTCCACCCATTTACTCCATTTGGCATTATAGGTGTGCAATTTCCGGGTGGGCTGCCCGTCTTTATCTACCAACGGATACCCTTGGTTGGCCCACTCAAAGATGCTGCCATAGAGGTTGTAGATGTTGGAATAGCCCTGCTTGCGGAGCTTTTCCCCTATTTTTTCGCTACGGTAACCGATGGAACAATACAGTACAATCTTACTGTCTTTGGGGATACCCGCCAGCCGGGTTTCATCAAAATCATTATAGCCCAGATACTGGGCCCCGGCGATATGGCTGAGCTGGTATTCCGATTGCTCCCGCGCATCAAAGATATGAACTTCGTTTTGAATATCTTTCAATTCCTGCACTCCAATTATCGGCACGCTAAAGCTGAGCAGGCTACTGATTTTTTTATCGAACTCAGGATTCAGCACCTTGGGCTTGCCCACGGGCGTTTGTGTACAGCCGAGGTTGGATAATAGGCTCATAATCAGCAATATGGATATTTTTCTCATAATGGGGTCAAAGTTGTAAGGGGCCTTTCCCGACGCGGTCCGCAATCCACTGCCCATTTTCGCAATGGCTGGCCAGTTCGTTGGCAATTAATTCTTCTACCGGGCCTTTGATAGCTTCGGGGTATAGCAAATGCAGGTTGGGCCCGGCATCTAGGCTGAAGTAGAGGGGGAGCCCTGTTGATTGCCGAAACTCCTGCACCTTGGCGATAAGGGCCAGGGTCTGTGGCTTGATTAGGACATAGGGTGGGGTAGAAGCCATCATCAGGGCATGTAGCGTCATAGCCTCTGCTTCCAGTATTTCGCCAAAGGCTTCCATATCGCCGGTACGGAGCGGCCCCAGTAGGCTATGTAACCGTTGGCGAGCTTGGTGGTAACGGCTATCCGCATAGGGGTTGTTTTCCATCAGCGCATGCCCGGCGCGGCTGGAGACAGATTTTTCGCCTTTGCTCACGATGAGTATGGCATCCTGGTAGGTTTTGAAAACTTCTGCCACTTCCTCATCAAAAGGAGTGGCGTAGAGGTCGGAGCTGCCAGTTATTTCACCCATCTCACCCCACACCGCCAGCCCGGCATAGATGGAACGGCAGGCGCTGCCAGAACCGAGGCGGGCCAGGTAAGAAGCTTTGCGGCGGAAAGCCTCGTCGGCTTCCAGGGTATTAAAGATGGTATCTTCCAGCGAGCATAAGCAGAGCGCCAGTGCGCTCATACTGGAAGCAGAGGAGGCAATACCCGAAGAATGAGGGAAAGAATTGCTGGAATGGATCGTGAGTTCCAACTGCCGGAGGAAGGGGAAGATTTCGGCGATGCTCTCCAGGTATTTCTTCACTTTAGCAGCAAAAGCAGGGTTGGGGGTGCCTTCGAAGGAAAACTCCAGTGCGATACCCTGGTCGGGCCCTTTCTTAGGGGCATATTCTAGCCGGGTCTCGGTATAGGCGCTATCGAGCGTAAAACTAATCGAGGGGTTTCGGGGGAGTTGTTTGCCATGTTTGCCCCAATACTTGATGATGGCCAGATTGGAAGGGCTGCGCCAGGTAATCGCTCCCGGCACTAATTTGCTGGTTTCGATGATGAGCTTCGGATTCTTGTAGTCTGTCATAGATTTGGGTTTCCACGCGGCAAAATTACGCAAATTAGGCAATCAATCTTTCCCACTTTTTGGCTGCTGCTCCCGGCGGCTGCGTTGCATGGGGTTCTCGCCTGGTGTATCCCAGCGCTCGTTGCGCTTGCGGAACAGCTCGAAACGATCGAGCTGCTGACGGGGCGGGTAATAATTATTACTCACATCCGTATCCGCCGTCTCCAGGTAAGGATCCATGATGATTTGTTGGATTTCTTTTGTAGTGACAAACACCTTGGAGACTTGAGCGCTGTTGAGCCGCCAGATTTCGGCGGGGATGCGGTGCTCTTCCGCCGTGCCGTCGGCAAACTCAAAGCGCAGGACAATGGGCATCACCAGGCCGCCGGTATTGCGGAATGTCAGCTCGTAGTAGTTTTTTCCGGCCGCGAGCAGCTCTTGCTCGGCGGGGCCTAGCCGTTGCAGGTATTGCTGGTATTCTGCCTTGTCGAGAAGGCTCACCTGCCATGGGTTGTAAGTCGAATAAAAATCCCGGAGGGCAGGGTCTATTTCATCTTGCGTCTTTTCGATGGTGCTGGCATTGCGAATATCGCCGATATACTTAGGGGATTTTTCCTGTTCTTGCCGGGCCAGGCCTTTTTCCAGCTCAGGGTCTTCGGTGTCAATTCGAAACCACTTGACATTTTCCAGGGATATGTCTACGTTGTCGGTAGTAAAGAACCATCCGCGCCAGAACCAATCCAGGTCGATAGCGGAGGCATCTTCCATGGTACGGAAGAAATCAGCAGGAGAGGGGTGTTTAAATTTCCAGCGGTTGGCGTAAACCTTGAACGCATAATCAAAGAGCTCGCGACCCATGATGGTTTCGCGTAGGATATTGAGGGCGGCGGCAGGTTTGCCATAGGCGTTGTTGCCCAGTTGTTGGACTGATTCTGAATTGGTCATGATCGGTTCCAGGAAGCGCTTATCGCTCCTCATGTAGTCTACGATTTTGTAGGCAGGCCCGCGGCGGGAGGGGTAGTTGCGTTCCCACTGCTGCTCGGCGAGGTATTGGAGAAAGGAGTTCAGCCCTTCATCCATCCAGGTCCACTGCCGCTCGTCGGAATTGACGATCATGGGGAAGTAATTGTGCCCGACTTCGTGGATGATGACGCCGATCATGCCATATTTGGTGCGTTCGGGATAAGTGCCATCTTTTTCCGGCCGGCCGAAATTGAAGCAAATCATGGGGTACTCCATACCGATGCGGTCGGCATTGATAGACCAGGCGACGGGATAGGGATAATCAAAGGTATAGTGTGAATACCACTTTAGGGTATGAGCCACGGCTTTAGTGGAGTACTGTTCCCAGAGCGGGTTGCCTTCCTTGGGGTACATCGACATAGCCATGACGACCTCTCCACTGCTCATTTCTACGCCCATCGCATCCCAGATAAATTTCCGGGAGGAGGCAAAGGCAAAGTCCCGTACATTATCGGCTTTGAACACCCAAGTCTTCTTGGCGGTGGATTTAGACTTTTCACTTTTACGGGCTTCTTCTTCCGAGACGATAATCACCGGGTTTATCCGTTCTTTGCGGGCCTGGTCCAGTTTATCGATTTGTTTTTTGGACAAAACCTCCCCGGCATTTTGTAGCGTGCCGGTAGCAGCTACATAATGGTCAGCCGGGACCGTAATTGAAACCTCATAATTGCCAAACGGGAGGGCAAACTCCCCCGCGCCGAGGAATTGCTTATTTTGCCAGCCTTCTACATCATCGTACACCGCCATGCGGGGGAAAAACTGAGCGATGGTATAGAGATAGTTGCCATCTTCGGGGAAATACTCATAACCCGAGCGCCCGCCTATTTCCATGCGGTTGTTGATATTGTACCACCATTTAGTTTGGAAACTAAACTGCTCCCCTGGCAATAGCGGTTTGGGCAGGTTGATGCGCATCATAGTTTTGACCACCGCATACTGCAGCGGCTGGCCGTTGGCATCGCGGACGTATTCCAGCTTGAAGCCCCCATCGAAGCTTGGCTCCAGCGCCCGGAGTTCTTCCAGGCTCATCCGCTCGCTCATGCTGTTGGTGCGGATTTTGTAGGTATCAGAATCTTTAGCCCGCATATTTTGGTCCAGCTGTACCCAAAGGTATTCCAGTGGATCCGGAGAGCTATTGTGATAAGTGACCGTCTCTTGCCCATAGATGCGCTGCTGATCATCATCTAATTCAATGGTGATTTTATAATCGGCCTGTTGTTGCCAGTATTGATG
Source organism: uncultured Phaeodactylibacter sp. (assembly GCA_964432875.1). GTDB lineage: Bacteria > Bacteroidota > Bacteroidia > Chitinophagales > Saprospiraceae > JACJYE01. The sequence continues at coordinate 29,484 of CAYSPJ010000024.1, forward strand.
CCCTGGCGCTCCCGATGCAGTGCGGTAAACATTTGGCGTAGGTAACTCCTGGTAAAGCTGCCGGAATTTGTCTTGGTGGGCACTCTGCTCCTGTCCTATCAAGGCCAGGGCTAAACCAAGGGAAAATATGCTTGAGAGTAGTAGCTGCTTCTTTAACATAGCGGCCATTATTTTATGGTATTCAATTTTAAGGAAACGTTTTTACCGCTTTAATGTTCTGCTTTCGGCGCGCACTGCTTATGGCGGGAGAAAAAGGCAGCTTTTAGCAGCGGCTATGCTGCCTTCATCCACGGCGGAGTACCTGTTGTGGTTGACATTAACAACCTATCCTCTCACATCACGCCTCTTTTCCCCCATAAAAAACCATACATTTCCCTACTTTTGCAGCCTGAAAACCAATGGCATCCGCCAAACTTTGCCGCTAGCCTGGCTGGCGAGTTTTGGGGAAGCCTTAAATTTGGCAAACCATGAAAGTCTTAAAATTTGGCGGCTCCTCGGTAGGGTCACCGGAGCGCATTCGCGGCATCGTTGATATCCTCAAAGGATACTACACCAAAGGGGAGAAATTTACGGTGGTCTTTTCTGCTTTTGGCGGAGTGACCGATTCGCTCATCCAAATGAGCAACTTGGCAGCTCAGGGAGATGAGTCTTATCAGGCCTTGTTCGAAGCATTCAGCCAACGGCACCTCAGAGCGGTCGAAGAATTGTTGGATGATGAATACCGCAAAGAGATGCTGCCGGAACTACAGAAGAACCATGAGGTGTTGAAAAACCTACTCTATGGGATATTCCTGGTGCGGGAAGCTTCAGCCCGGACGATGGATTATGTACTGAGCTTTGGCGAACGCAACTCAGCCTTCATCTTGGCTCAAGTACTGCGGCAAAACGGCATCAATGCTGCTTATCTGGATGCCCGGAAGATTATCAAAACGGATAAGTCCTTTGGATCAGCAAAGGTTAATTTTGATCAGACCTATGCTAAAGTTCGGGAGTATTATACTCAAAACCCTGCTATACAAATAGTTACGGGTTTTATTGGCTCTGATAAAGGCGGGTTGACGACGACCTTAGGGAGGGGTGGCTCAGACTATACGGCTTCGATAATAGCAGCAGGCCTGGGGGCCAGCGTCATTGAGATTTGGACTGATGTGGATGGGGTGCTGACCGCCGATCCTCGTAAGGTGAAACGCGCCTTCACCATCCCCAGTATGACTTACGCCGAGGCGATGGAAATGTCGCACTTCGGGGCTAAAGTGATTTATCCCCCTACTCTGCAGCCTGCTCTGGAACACAACATCCCACTCTACATTAAGAATACATTCAACCCTTCTTTCCCGGGTACCTTCATCTCTCTGCAGGCAGAGCCAGATACTCATGCGGTAAAGGGTATTTCCTCTATCGGGCACATTGCCCTGCTCACCCTTTCCGGCGGCGGCTTATTTGGTGTGCCAGGTATAGCCGGGCGTTTGTTTTCTGCTTTAGCGGAAGGCGGGATCAACATCATCTTGATTACCCAAGGTTCTTCTGAGCACGCGATAAGTTTCGCAGTGCAGCCTGATATGGCATTGAGAGCGAAGCGTAGGGTGGAAGCAGCCTTTGAATATGAGATGAGCCTAAGGCTAGTCAATCCCATCAAAATAGAAGACGATCTTGCGGTGGTCGCTATTATTGGAGAGAATATGCGCTACCAGCCAGGGATTGCCGGTAGGCTCTTTCAGGCCTTGGGTAAAAACGGGATCAACGCGGTAGCAATCGCCCAAGGTTCTTCCGAGTTGAATATCTCAGTAGTCATCAACCGACCCGACGAAGCAAAAGCGCTAAACGCTTTGCAAGAAGCCTTTTTCCTTTCTAATACCAAAGAACTCCACCTCTTCATAGTCGGTGTAGGCTTGATTGGCAATACCCTCATCAAACAAATCCGGAGCCAGGCTCAATTCCTGAAAGAAAAGAGGGGGTTAGAGTTACGTATCATTGGGCTAGCCAATAGTAAGAAGATGGTTTTTAATGAAAATGGCATAAGCCTGGAACTTTGGCAGGAGGAGCTGCAGCAGTCCACGATGGAAATGGATACCGCCATTTTCATCGGCAAGATGAAGGAGCTCAACCTCTCGAATACCATCTTTGTGGATAATACGGCCAGCGAAAAGATAGCTGGTTTTTACGAGTCGATCCTGGACTCTAGCATCTCCATTTCGACACCTAATAAAATTGGTGCTTCTTCCAGTTATTTGCAATACCAGCGCCTAAAGATGATTGCGGAAAAACGCGGGGTCCAGTTTTTATACGAAACGAATGTTGGAGCTGGCTTACCCGTTATCACCACCCTGAACGATTTAATTAATAGCGGTGACCGCATACTCAAGATAGAAGGTGTGCTTTCGGGTTCGCTCTCCTTTATTTTCAACTCCTTCGAACCGGGCAAACTGTTCAGTGCTATTGTTAAGGAAGCCCGTGAGTTGGGCTATACTGAACCGGACCCTCGCGATGATCTTAGCGGTAATGATGTACGCCGTAAGTTGATTATTCTGGCGAGGGAGATGGGCTTGCCGCTAGAGCCCAAGGATGTCAGGATCAGCAACATCCTACCTGATGCCTGTCAGCAAGCTTTGGATGTAGATGCTTTCTTTGAAGAATTAACCGCTGCTGATGAGCACTTTGGGTTGATACTGGAAGAGGCGCATCAAGCGGGTAAAGCCCTGCGCATGGTCGCTAAGGTAGAAAACGGCCAGGCGAGTATTGAACTGGAAAAGGTAGGACCGAATAATCCGTTCTACCACTTAAGCGGCAGCGACAATATGATCGTCTTTACCACGGAGCGCTATAAAGAACGCCCGTTGGTAGTGCGTGGCCCAGGTGCCGGGGCAGAAGTCACTGCCGCTGGCCTTTTTGCTGAGATTATCTCTATTGGAAACTTTTTGAAGTAACTATGAACGCAGGAATAAAAGTCTTTGCCCCCGCCAGCGTAGCCAATGTAGCAGTAGGCTTCGACATCCTTGGTTTCGCCTTGGAAAAGCCAGGCGACGAAATCATTGCTCGTTTTTCCGATCAAGCAGGTCTGCGTATTACTCGCATCACCGGAGCACTAGGAAAAAAACTGCCTTATGAGGTCGAAAAGAATACTGCAGGCTTTGCCGCGATGCGCTTGTTAGACTATCTGGGAGAAACCAAGCTTGGCATAGAGCTGGAAATTCATAAGAAGATGCCTTTTGGCAGTGGGCTGGGCTCCAGCGCTGCCAGCGCTGCCGGGGCAGTAATGGCCATCAATGAGTTGCTCCAGCGCCCCCTGGAAAAGCGTGAATTACTACCTTTTGCAGTAGAGGGCGAACAGGTTGCCGATGGGGCTTATCATGCTGATAATGTAGCGCCCTCACTCTTAGGGGGTATGGTCTTGGTGCGCAGCAACGCCAGCCTCGACGTACACCGTTTATATACCCCCAAGGGCCTTTATGCTGCCGTCATCTACCCGCATGTGGAAATACTCACCAAAGATGCCCGTGAGGTTCTAAGCAAGTCCATCAGCCTGGAGCAACACATTGAACAGTCAGGTAATCTTGGAGGCTTGATTATTGGCTTGTTTTCTTCAGACTTTGAGCTGATTGGGCGTTCTTTAAACGATGTAGTCATCGAACCACAACGGGCCCGCCTCATCCCCCATTTTTACGAAGTCAAGGAAGAGGCTTTAGCGCAGGGCGCCTTAGGCTGCAGTATCTCGGGTGCAGGGCCCTCGATCTTTGCGCTTTGTGACAACCTCCTAACGGCAGAGCGGGTCGGGCAGGCGATGAAGAGGGTTTTTGACCAAGCCCAGATTATTAACGATCTATTTACATCGCCCATCAATCAGGAAGGGGCGGTTAAATGCTAAGTGATATGAAGTTGTACAGCACCAGGAATAAAGGACAATATGTCAGCCTTAAAGAGGCGGTCATGAAAGGATTGCCGGATGATAATGGGCTCTATATGCCATCAGAAATCCCTGCTCTGCCGGAGTCCTTTATCAAGAACCTGAAGCGCTTTTCCTTTCAGGAAATCGCTTTTACTATTGCCGATACGCTTTTTCAAGGGGCTATCCCGAAGCCTGATTTGCAGAAAATCATTGAAGGAGCGGTGAATTTCCCCGCTCCATTAGTCCGGCTGGACGAACAGAAATATATCCTGGAGTTATTTCACGGCCCATCTTTGGCCTTTAAAGACTTTGGTGCGCGCTTTATGGCTCAATTGATGAGCTACTTCAATCGAGGCGAAAGCCAGGAGCTAGTGATACTGGTAGCTACATCAGGGGACACCGGCGGCGCTGTAGCCTCAGGTTTTTATCGGGCTCCGGGCACGCAAGTGGTCATCCTCTACCCTTCCGGCAAGGTTTCCATGCTTCAGGAAAAGCAGTTGACGACCTTGGGGCATAACATCACTGCGCTGGAGGTTAATGGCACTTTCGACGACTGCCAGGATTTGGTCAAGCAAGCTTTTTTAGACCAGACTTTGACCAGCCGTATCCGGCTCACTTCCGCAAACTCTATCAACATCTCTCGGCTTATACCACAGGCCTTCTATTACTACGAAGCTTACAAACAACTGCCAGATGATGGCCGGGAGACCGTGTTCTGTATCCCTAGCGGTAATTTTGGCAACCTCACTGCCGGGCTAATCGCTCAAAGGATGGGCTTACCGGTCAGTCATTTTATCGCGGCCACCAATATCAATGACGTCGTGCCGGAATACCTTAGTTCTGGTATTTATACCCCCCGCCCCTCTACGCCCACCATCAGCAACGCTATGGATGTCGGCAATCCTTCTAACTTCGCACGCATGCTGGATATTTATGAATCCGGGGCGCAAGGTTCCACGTGGAACAATATGCGGGAGTCGATTAGCGGCTACGCCTATACCGATGCACAAACCAGGGAGGCGGTCCGCGAGCTGGCTCAGCTGTATGGCTATATAATCGACCCTCATGGCGCAGTTGGCTATCTCGCCCTTAAAGAATACCAGAGGGCTCATTCTGGCACCAGGGGTGTTGTCTTGGAAACTGCTCACCCTTCGAAATTCTTGAGCGAGGTGGAAAGTATCTTGGGGCGTGAAGTAGACGTCCCTTCTCGATTGGCTGAACTTGCCCAACGCGAAAAGCGTGTTATTGAGATGGCCCCAAGGTTTGATAGGTTTAAAGAATGGCTGATTGGGCGATTTGGATAATGTTCCACGTGGAACATTATCATGATGATGAGCAAGGTAGCGGTAAGCTGTGTTAGGTTTTTCCTCTAGTAGTATTCAGTTATGAAGCCCGTGGATTCGGGCTGAAAAGCCAGGATGTAAAAAAGCTGGATTGATTATAGGTAGAGAGGATTGGAGGTGTGGTGTCTGTTATATCCTATGCCTCTAGCGCTTCATCTTCTTTGGCTCTCATCCGGGCAGCTTCTTCAGGGGTTTTATCGGAATAGCCGCAAAGATGTAAAAGCCCATGAGCCATCACGCGGCGGAGTTCTTGTTCAAAGGATAGGCCTAACCCTTTGGCATTATCTTTTACGCGCTCAATGCTAATGAATATATCGCCTTCGATGATAGGTGGTTCGGCATAGGGGAAGGTAATGACATCGGTATAGGTGTCGTGATTGAGGTATTCCAAATTGATTTTATGGAGGTACTCATCGTCGCAAAAAATATAGGCGAGCTGTTGGAGTTGTTTTTCTTCGCGGTCGATAATGCTTTGCAGCCAAAGGCTGGTTTCAGCTTCATCCGGTAGTTCGAATTCTACATTTTCGAGGTGAAAGGAGATGGGGTCATCATCTTCTTCCTCTTCGATCCATTCATTGAAGTCCATCATATTTTGAATTGCATTTCAACGGTGCTGCCATTATTGAGAAAGGCAACCCGGTCGGAAAGCTGATGGATGAGGAAAACGCCGCGGCCACCAGTTTTGAGGAGGTTCTCCGGGGCGGTGGGGTCGGGCAGGCTGCAGGGGTCAAAGCCGCAACCTTCGTCGGTCACGCGGATAGAGATAGCTTTGCCGCGCATTTTGAATTGGATTTGCACTGTCTTTGTATGGTCATTGCAGTTGCCATGGATAATAGCATTATTCACCGCTTCGGTAAGGCTTATCAGGATATTTCCATGTACATCTGGGCTAAGCCGGTACCGTTCTGCGACCTGTTCGACCATGGATTCTACCAAGGCCACATTGCGTGGGTCTGAAGAGAGCTTTAGCATAATTGGCTTTGATCTCATTTTAGTTCAGCAAAGTAGGAAAGTTACAACATTTTTCGGTAAAGTGCAAGTTTTTTGGGTGCTAGATGTGTATTTAGTGCAAAATCCTCTATCCGTGACTCGGTTAAGCGGTCACGGATAGAGGATTGACCATTATTTAGCGGTTGGGTTCGGCCTTGAGGTTTTTGAAGTACTCATCAACCAAGGTCTTGTAGTAAGGTTTAAGAGATGGGGAAACGGCTTTGTACATGTCAATCTCTGCTTCCCGTTTCTTAATGTATTCTTCCAGGGAAGGAGGCATCCGACGTTCAGTTTGGCTAGCCTGTTCCGCCTTGCGTTTTTCGTCAAGCTCGCGTTCGCGCTCGGCTCTTTCGTGCTCGAGCAGGCGGGAGAGGATATCCTGCTGGCGTTTGAGCATTTCGTTGGTCAGGCGCTTGTTGACCAGTTCCGTTTCGGTTTTATCCATCTGGTCTATCATTTCCTGAAGCTCTTTGCTACCTTTGCCTTGCTCTTGCAGCTTTTTCTGTTTTTCCTGCAGCGCTTTGCGCAAGGCGGCCTGCCGGGCAGCCATTTCGGCATATTCTTTGGACGAGGGCCCTTCGCCACCCATGCCTTGCTGCATGCGCTCTTTCATGCGCTGCATCTGCTGGTTAAGGCTTTCCTGCCCCTGGCTGATTTTGTCTTTAGGCACTTTTCCACTCTGCCCGGGCTGTCCGCCAGGCTTGGTGCACATTTGGCTGCCGGCCATCATGCTAGACATCTGTTGCTGCATCTGGTTCATGACTTCGCTCAACATTAAAGCCAGGTCGTTGACGTTTTTCATAGCGCGTTGCTGGTGGCTACCAGCCTGCGGCTTACGGCGTTCTTCGAGGTCCTCCAAGCTGGATTTTATATTGCTGTTGATATCCGTCACTTTTTCAGTAATAAAGGATTCAATCTGGAATACGCGCTTGCTGAGGGCTTGTAGGCTATCTTCAATGAGACGGAAATCATCTTTAAGTTTGAACTGTCGTTGAACGAGTTCGACGTAGCGCGGCGTATTGATTTCTGTACGATTCAACTGGTTGATGAGGTCTTCCTGGTCAAAGGATAGGCCGACCAAGTTTTCCAGGAGCTGGCGTAGGGCTTTCATATCTTCTTCCATTTGCTCCATTTCACTTGATTCCATCATCATCGCCATGGCTTCAGCCATATCTTTCATTTTTTGTGCGGCATCTTTCTGCGATTTGGAAGCCTTATTATTCTGTTTTTGTTGCAACTGCTCCTGGCTCTGGTTGATGTCTTTTTGGATATCCTCCATTTGCTCCTCCCGGTCACCAAGTTCTTGAGGGCGCTCCAGTTCCTGGTTTTTCTCCTCTATATTTTCCATCTGCTCCTTGATATCCTGGAACTTCTCATCAATCTTTTCCTGTTCCTTTTGCAGTTCATCCTGGCTTTTTTCATCCTTTTGGGTCTCATCGCTGAGTTGTTCCTGCTCTTTAGCCAGTTCCTCAAGCTTTTCGATAGCTTGTTGCATCTGCTGCTCCAGCTCCAGCTGCTTAAACAGCTCCAACATGCGGTCGAGCTGTTTTTCGAGCTGTTTATCCGACATTTCCATCTCCTCGATTTTCTTCAGCGCCTCGTCTTTATCCAGTTCCTGAAGGAGTTCTTCGATTTGGCGCATCAGCTCGCGCATCTCGTCGCTCATCATTTCATCCATGAGCTTTTCCAGTTGCTCTTGCTTTTCCAGTATCTTTTCATCCATCTGGGAGAATTCGTCCTGGTTTTTTTGGTTCTCCTCAAAGGCTTGTTTGGCCTGTTCAATCTGCTTTTCCAGTTCCTTTTGGCGATCCAGCATTTTTTCTAGTTCCTTGCGGCTCTGCCAATCCAGTTCTTTTTCCTGCAAGAGCTTCTCCCGCATGCGCTTCATCTCCTCCTGTATCTTCTTGGATTCCTCAAGGGATTTCTTTAGGTTCTCCTTGATTTGTTCGTTATTCTGCTCGGCCATAGCCTGGAATTCTTCTTTGGTCGGCATATTATAGACCATGAGGTTGGTACGGGCTGACTTGCTGCCGTTGACGCCGTCGTTGTCAAAGACCTCGAAGTAATAAGTGACTTCATCGCCAGGGGCTAGCGCTTCCCGGTTGAGGTCGAATGTATAGCTAAATTGCACCTGCCGGCCATCCGGTTTTTTCATGGGCACTTGCTGGAGTTCACCCTGCTGCCCATTAGCTTTTTTGATGCGGTAGTTGAAAGAGAGGCTCTGCAGGCCGTAGTCGTCAGAGGCATCGCCAACAAAGAACAGCAATTTCCGGTCGGTACTATCCTGGAATTTTTCCACTTTAATGCCAGGATAGAGATCCGGGATGACCGTGATGGAATAACCAATGGAATCAGAATTGGGCAGCGCTTGATTAGAGATAAAAAGCTTGTAGGCTTCGTCTTTCATGGCGCGTTTCTTGAAGGAAAACAAACCCGTTGCAAAGCGCTTGGCTTCTTCCTCAGCAAGTTCACCCAAAAAACGCAATTTAACATTGTCGGTGTTTTCGGTTTTAAAGACCCAGTCGATATGGGTGCCGACGGGCACTACCAGGTCGCCCACGCTAGATAGCTCTTCGTTCTTGCGCTGTGTATAAGCTGGGTAGTTGAGCTTGACGTCGAAGCCGAGCACATTGGGTTTCATCAGCACGTTGAGCTGGTATCTCTTCGACTCGACTCCGCTGGAAAAGAGGCGGAATTTGACGTCTTTTTGTACATTCTTGAATTGGTAAGAGAAGCGATTGGCCGCTTCTTTCTTCAGGCGGTATTGATAATTGTCAACATTGATAAATACCTCATTGGGCAGTTGCTCCCCTTCGATGATTACCTCTAAGGGGAAATCCCCAAACTGAGCCACGGAGAGCTGCTCCTCAGCCAGTACGTAAGAGAAGGGTGCTGGCCGGGCGTATTCTTTATTGTTGTTGATGAGGCGGGTGGTACTATCTGTGATTAAGCTGGCATTAATAAAAAGGATGGCCAATAAAAGTAGCAAGGGAGGTAGGGCATAAGGCAGATACTTTTTGTTTTTACTCAGGTCGATGGCATTTTTAAAGGGGACTGGCTTGACCTCTTCGGATTTCTGCTCGATACTAGCCAGGATGAGCTCCCGGTTGGAAGCGGTATCTGCCTGGCTTTTTAGTTGCAGGATATTGAGTAGTTTGTCTTTTACATCCTGAAAATGGTTGCCGATGATCTGAGCGGCTTGGGCATGTGAAATCACCTGGCCCAGGCGGAAGTAATGCAGCAGGGGAAGGAATACCCAATAAGTAAGGGCGGAGGCCGACACGCCAAGGAAAGAGTAAAACATGGCCTTGCGGATACTGGACTCAAAGTAGTAATAGTATTCTAATAGGCTCAGGGTGAGAAAGAGCCCCAAGATGAGCCCCAGGCTGTACAAAGCGCCGCGCAACACCTGGTTGATATAGAACTTGCGAATGAACTGGTCCAGTTTATTGATAAGAAGCTGATAGTTGTCCTGCCTTGTCATATATATTTCAATTTCTGTTTTTCTTCCGATACAATAACAATAGTCCTTTGACAATTTGTGCGTGCTATCGCCAGAGGGAAGCCAGCCGACAATGCTTTTTATAACTGCATTGTCGGCTGGCTTCTATTTGCCCTCACAACTTGTCAAAGAAGGATAACAATTAAAAACCCCTTTTCCCCTATAAAAAGTTGAAAACAAATCAGGTTTAACATAAATGATCCTGCTTTCAGGCTGTTATACCTGCAGTTGGGTCTAATTGAAGGGTATAGCTTGCCAATGGATAGACAAAGTAGCCAAGTTTTTTTGAATAAGTCAAGCTCTGAAAAGACAATTACCGGTCAATATCCGGCAATAATTGCTCATAAAAAGACTGCAACTGGGCATTAGGCTCCGTTTGCAGAATAGTTTGTAAGATATCTTCTGCCTGACGGGCCAAGGTTTGCATTTCAGCTCGCTCGTCTGTCGCTGCGGCCTGGCGCAGCAGATTCAGTGCCCGGGTAGCGGCAAGGCGCTGCCAGGTGGATCCTGAAAAATCGAGGGCCAGCGGCTGTAGCTTTTGTAGCGCGCTATTGGCACTGCCGGGGCCGCCCTCAAAAGCCAAGCTTTGATACGAATCCATAAAATAGATAAGAGCGAAGCCGCTAACTTTTTTTAGATTTTTCTCGTAGAAAGACAGATAGCCCGTATCGCCTGTCTCGGCATACAATTCTCCCAGGGCGAGCAGCAGTTCATCAACAGGCTCATTTTCCAGCAGGCGGGCATATTCCAGGGCTTTCGGCCGGTCGAAAAGGCTAAGGTACTGGAGGGCTGAACCGATGACATTATAGGCAGAATCCTTTTCGATAGCCAAGACGGCTCCAGCTGCCGCACCAGGATATTCGAGCTCCATCAGCTTGTCAAAAGCCAGGCTGCGGATATTAGAATTGGGGTCGGCTACGGCTATCTGCTGCAGCTGCCCGAGCAGGGCTTCATCCGCCGCCGCCTCTTCCGAGATGTTGGATAGGGCCAGCCCGCGGATAGCCCAGAAAGGGTCGGCAAGGGCCTTTCTCATCAGTTGGCGGGCCATTGGCATGGCATTGCCACGGAATCGGGCAGTGGGTTCATAACGGTTGAAGAACCCCGGTGCGTGGTCGTATTGATAGAGCAATTGCTCATCAGTCTTATTGTCTTGTATTTCAGCTAGTAATACGTGTTCTGGGTCAAAGAGGATTAGCATTGGCTCTTGATCCACATCAAAGGAGAAGTTTTGGGAGCGCCGGTTGAGGCGCACCGGGTGGCGCACTTTACTGCCGTCGGCAAAAAAGAGGTCTACCGCAGAGGGCAGTTCGAATACCGCGGGCATCTCGGCGGGGTCCTGGGTTTGATCTACCTGGACGGAAGCCTTCTTTTCTTTTGCATCATAGCTGTAAGTGATGTTTAATTGGGGGTGGCCCTGGTTGAAGAACCATTGATTGAAGAACCAGTTGAAATCTTCACCAGTGACGGCCTCGAAGGCCAGGCGCAGGTCATGGGCTTCTACTGCCGAATAGGCATTATCGGTGAGGTAGCGGTTTAACCCTGCCCAGAAGGCCTCGTCGCCCACGTAATGGCGCAGCATGTGCAAAACCGCCCCGCCTTTGTTGTAGCTATGGGCATCAAACATATCATCTTTGTCCTCATAGTAAAAGTCAATTAAGTGGCGGATATCCGTGCGGGCAGTACTCAGGTAGCCAGCCTGTTCCCCCAGCAAGTGATAGTCCGCTTCGTCTATCCCATATTTGTGCTCAAACCAGAGGTACTCACTATAATTGGCGAAGCCTTCGTTCATGGTCAGGTTTGACCAGCTTTCGCAAGTGGCCAGGTCGCCAAACCAATGATGAAACAGTTCGTGTGCCACAATGCGGTCGTTATGGTTGTCAATCAGCTCCCGCTTTTTTTTCTGTACGAATTCCCCATAGATGACGGCGGTCGTATTCTCCATTGCACCGGATACATAATCCCTTACGACGACTTGGGCGTACTTAGGCCAAGGGTATTTAATGCCTAATTTGCCAGAGAAAAAAGACAGCATTTCTTGAGTATGGGCAAAAATAGCCTGGGCATCTTCTTCGTACGCCGGCTCCACATAGTAAGAGACCGGGATGCCCTCCCATTCTTCCTCGACTACGGCAAATTCGCCGATGGCAAGCATAAAGAGGTATGGCGCGTGGGGTTGATTAAGCTGCCAGTAATCGGTACGGGTGCCGTCTCCATTTGCGGTGGAAGAGAGGGGCAGGCCGTTGGATAGGGTTTTGAATTCCTGGCCGACAGTGATGAGCATTTCCTGAGTACAGCGCTCATTGGGTTTGTCGATAGTGGGAAACCAGCGAGAATTATTCTCCGTCTCCCCTTGGGTCCATATCTGGCGAGGCTTGCCGGGCTCTTCGCCACGGGGGTTAATGAAAAACAAGCCTTTGTTGGAAGTAATGGCGCTGCTGCCTCCACTGGCAGAAGGTTTGGCGGTATAGTTTATATTTATGGTGTATTCTTCTGCTCTTTGAAACATCCGGCCCAGGTTTATCGCGATTTGTTCGCCATCATACTCATAAGCCAGTTGCGCGCTTCCTCCTTCCAGTGTGACGCTATGGAATTCGAAGCCTTTGGCATCCAATACCAATTGGTCGGTGGGGTAGAAGTAAGGGCGCAACTTCAGGCTGGCTTTACCCAGCACTTTTTCTTCCTCCCAGTTGAAACGCAAATCCAGTTTGGTATGAAGCAGATCATTCACCCTCAGGTGGCTGGCGCGATAGAGTGATAAATCGGAGAAATCCCCGTCCCCGTCTTCCCGGCGGGCAGTCACAAACATGGTGTCCAGTTGCTCAAATTCCATCTCCGGGGCGGGGATGGTCACTATCTTTTGTTGTGGCGTACAAGCAGCCAGGAAGATGCTCGTGATAAAGGCAAAAAAATATCTGTTCATAATTTATGGCTATTGTGGGCGGGGAGATATTTCCCCATTTAGCTGGCCGTCACTTCAGCCAGGAAATTTTCCAGATGGCGGTTAAACAGCTCGGGATGCTCCATCATGGGGGCATGGCCGCATTCATCAAAGAAAATGAGTCGGGAATTTTTAATCAGCTCGTGAAATTTCTCGCCAACAAAAGCCGGAGTCACTTTATCTTCTTTGCCCCAAACTAAAAGCGTGGGGGCATTGACTTGGTGCAGTTTATCACTGAGGTTGTGCCTGATAGCCGATTTGGCGGTCGCTACTACCCGGATGGCTTTGTTGCGGTCATTGACGATGTCAAAGATCTCATCTACCAGTTCCTTGCTAGCTACGGCGGGGTTGTAGAAGGTGTCCTGGGTTTTCTTTTCGATAAATTCGTAGTTGCCTCTTTTGGGGAAACTTGTGCCCATGGCACTCTCAAATAAGCCCGAACTGCCGGTCAGGATGATTGAGCCGATGCGGTCGGGGCGAGCCAAAGCATAGAGCAAGGCGATATGGCCACCTAGCGAATTGCCTAGTACATGTACCTGTTCATAGCCTTTGTACTCTACGAATTCAATCACATGGTCTACCAAGCCAGCCAGGGATACCTTCCGGATGGGAA
>CAYSPJ010000024.1:42852-49920 GCA_964432875.1 uncultured Phaeodactylibacter sp.
ACGAATTCAATCACATGGTCTACCAAGCCAGCCAGGGATACCTTCCGGATGGGAAGCTCAAATATTGGAAGTATTGGCACAACGACATTACACTTGCCGGAGAAATGCTCTATGATTCCCTGGAAATTGCTCAATGCGCCAAATAGACCATGTAATAGCAAAAGCGTTTTTTCGCCACCTTCTGATTCTATGTATTTAAACTTTCCGTCTTCTTTAATACCGTATTCCATTGGTATAATTATCAGTTAATGAAGTCTTCATTCGGGGGAGCGCCCCCACATGGCTGCAAAAATACGTTTTTTCTCATTATACTGCAATTCTGCCATTGCCTGCTTCATGCGATAAATCCCAGCCGCCTTTCCGGGCGCCAATTTTCGATTTCATCCCTCTTTTCCCTACTAAGGGCGCAGTAACATATAAAAAAAGCAGCAAAAGATGCTAAATCCCAATAAATTTATTACCTTTACCACGAGCGAAGCCAAAAGAGGCTGGCTTGGGGGCAAAAACTGGAGCTTGCTTTTGGGCAAGAAACACCCCATCGCGCTAGTTTTGTAATGAATCTTCCCTAAGGATAAGGCTCATTATAGAATATTTCAAAGCTTTGTTTACCTTTGATGCGCTGAAAACACTAGTTTTGCACCAGCTAAACGTTGAAACCAATAATAATTCATTAATCAAACTTAAGAAAACATGCGTCTGATAGTAAAATTACTGATCTTCGTCCTGGCTATCGGCTCCTTCCAGGCTTGTGTTTCTAAAAAGAAATACGATGAACTGCTGGCAGCTAAAGAAGCTACAGATCAAGCACTTGCTCAAACCCAGGCTCGCGTAAAAGCACTGGAAGAAGAAAAAATGGCTCTTCAAGCGGAATTCGATGCCGCCAGAACCGAGATGAACGCCAAAATCTCCTCGTTGGAAGGTAACATGAAAACCATGGAAGGCCAGATGAAGCAAGTACAAGAAAAACTCAGCATGACTGAGAAGGAACTCGCCGCTCTGCGCGCTGAAATCGATGGCATCTTCGGCGCTTATGCCGATAGCGGCCTGAAACTGGAAGATCGCGATGGCCGCCTCTACGTCGTTACTGAAGAAGCGATGGAGTATCGCAGCGGGTCTACTCGCTTGAGTAAATCACAAAGAGAAGCTCTGGACAAACTGGCTGGTACGCTGAAAGACAACCCGAAACTGCAGTTGATGATTGTAGGTCATGCCGACTCTCAGCGCATGAAGGAAGGTGCCATCTACCGCGACAACTGGGATCTCAGCGTAGCCCGCGCTAATGAAGTAGTCCGCTACCTCATCCGCAATGGTGCCGCCCCTACTCAACTGACCATCGCCGGCCAGGGCGACGTACAGCCGATCGGCGATAACAAAACTGCCGAGGGACGTCAGCAAAACCGCCGCTCCGTAGTACAGCCGAACCCAAATTTGAGCGGCTTCATGAAGAAGAACTAAGCAAATCGTTTTTCATAATGAAAAGCCGGGTGGGATTTCTCACCCGGCTTTTTTTATTCTATCACTATCGAAACCCGGTCGTAATTCAGCCCGGTAAAGATGCCGATGGCATCAGCCGTGCCCCCTAGGTTGGAGATAATCGGGCTAGGTTGGGCAAACGGGTTGCCATTAGATATCTCCGCATCTTGTAAGCTCTGTAGGAAATCATGGTACTGCTTTTCGATATGGAAAATCGTGGCGATGACCTTCTCGCCTTTGGCAAAGCTGAAAAAGGTGCCAAAGGCGATGACTTGGTTGTTCACCAGTTGATCATCAACCGTAAAGTCCTGGAGCGCCAAGCTATCTAAAGTATTTTCATGTAACATCCGACGGTAGTAGTTCTCCTGGCTGGGGTTGTCCGTGATGTAGGTCAGTACTCGAGCCAAAGTATCGTTTTCAGCGAACTGCACAACCATGCTATCAATTGGTACTACCGGCAACATGCGCGTATTGGCCGTGATGGTCTTGCCGTCTGGCGTAGTGATGAGCAATTCGAACGGATTGACCGTATCGTAAGGCACTTGTAAATCGGAATAGTAATTGAAAAGCTTCCCAGATATTGGGTTGAAGATGAGCCGGTTCTCTAGCCTAATCTCCACTCCTTTATAAAGTATGGTGACTTCGGCACCTTCCACCAGGATATCTTTGAGGAAATCCTGGTTGATATCGGGGAAAGGGGCAAAATAGGGCGCACTGCGGCTCAGCAGGAGCGTATGAGGCTGGCCGGGCTCCAGGTAACACTCCAGGATGTAGCGCGATTCATACTCCGGTAGTTGTATTTCTACTTCTTTCTCCAGGTTGCAAGAGGCCAGGAGCGTACTGCCGAATATAAGGGCAAGGGACCAAAGACATAAATTTTTCATGCGGATTAAAATTTAAAATTCCAGGTAATAGATGGTAAGATTGGGAACAAAGACACCTGTTTGGCCGCAATGCGATCGGGTATCCTGATTTGGTTGCCATCTCCTCCATCAACATCTTTAAACTGGGGTTCCAGGAGGATAAAAAAGGCATTGCGCCGGTCATAAGCATTCACCACGCTGAGTGAGAGGTCACTCTCGCCCCATTTTGGGAAAAAGCGGATGACGAGGCTAAGGTCGAGCCGGTGGTAGGGGGGCAGGCGGAAATTGTTGCGTGCGCCATAGTCCGGCACCACTGCTTTAAAACCAGCGCCATAAATATCCTGGAAGGTAAAGCGCCCCGGTGCCAGCCAGCGCAGGTCGCCAGACCCATAAACAAAGGTTGCGGTCGTGGTGAGGCGGCGGCTGATTTCGTACATCCCTACGACCGACAAGTCGTGTCGGCGGTCGTAAATAGGAGAGAAGGGGCCATAGCCCTCCGATTCTTGGGCAAAGCGCCCATCGGGGGCTAGGGTCTCAAAGTCTTTCAACTGGATGAGTGCCAAGGTGTAACCGATCCAGCCAGTAAAGCGGCCCTGCTTTTTTTCGATGCTGAGTTCTAGTCCGTAGGCTTCTCCTGTGCCGACGGCAAATTCTTCTTCCAGGCGATCGTTGGCAAACAAGCGTGCGCCATCGACAAATTGGAGCTGCCGGTCCAACCATTTGTAATAAGCCTCCCAGGTAATCAGGAATTGCTCGCCCAGCAGATAGGAGAGGCCCAAGGCAAGCTGGTCAGAGCGTTGCGGTTTAACCAACCCCGTGGAAGGGTACCACACGTCGGTGGGCAAAGCAGCGCCAGCACTGGCGACCAGGTGCAGATACTGATACATGCGAGCATAGCTGCCTTTCAGTACCCAACGATCAGATAAGGAGTAGCGGCCGGCGAGGCGAGGTTCCAGCCCGGCATAAAAGGTGCTATCGTTGTTGAAACCGCTCAGGCGCAGCCCCGCATTGAGGCTGAAGCGCGAAGTCAGCTCTATTTCATCGGCGATATATAGCGCCGTCTCCACGCCGCCATATTCCTGGCCAGCAGAAAAGCTGACCACGCCATCATCGCTGCCGGCTTTCAGGCGGCCAACGGTGAAAAGGTGATGGATAGCCTGTGCGCCAAAACGGATGGTGTGGCGGTTGTTGGGCTCGTAGTGGAAATCAGTCTTAAGGCTCACATCGCGGATGTTCGACCCCACTAAAAAAGAGAAGCCAGTGATACGGTTGCGGATGTTGTATTGGTAGTCGGAATAAGTAAAGGTCGTATTGGCAAAGAGCCGGGGGGAAAAGACGTGATTCCAGCGGGCTGTGCCAGTAGCGTTGCCCCAGTCGAAGTCAAAATTAAAGAACTCGCGGTTGATGCCGAAGACATCCCGTCCGAAATAACCGCTGAGGAAGATGCGGTCTTTCTCACCCAACTCGAAATTGACCTTGGTGTTGAGGTCGTAAAAATAATAGTCGGGGATGAAGCCCGTGTTTTCACCTTGTTTCCGTTCGTTGGCGCGGTTGATGGCGCGGGTGAAAATATCCACGTAGGTACGTCGGCCCGAGACAATGAAGGAAGAGCGCCCTTTTTCGATGGGACCCTCCAGCGTCAGGCGGGAAGCGATGAGCCCTATACCGCCAGAGCCAGAAAATTTCTGGTTGTTGCCTTCTTTCAGCTTGACGTCGATGACCGAGGAGAGCCGCCCGCCATACTGGGCAGGAAAGCCGCCTTTGTATAGCTTGAGGTCTTTGACGGCATCGGTATTGAAGGTGCTGAAGAAGCCGAACAAATGGTTAGGGTTGTACACCACCGCTTCGTCCAGTACAATCAGATTTTGATCGCTGGCCCCTCCGCGGACGAAGATGCCGGTGGTGCCTTCCGCCCCAGAAGGGATGCCCGGCTTGAGTTGGATGGTCTTGAGGATGTCGCTTTCCCCTAAAAGTACGGGTAGAAGCCTGGCTTCCCGCGTCGTAATGGCCTCTACGCTCATTTCCGTAGAAGCCATCCTTTCCCGGAAAGAGTTGGCCTTAACCAGCACTTCGTCCAACTGCACTCCGGTCGTTAGCTTGAAGTTGGCCACTTGGTCAGCCAGCAGGTAGAATTTTTGTATTTGGGATTGAAACCCTACGTAGCTGACTACGATTTCCACCGAATCGCCTGAGGGCAGAGACAGGGAGAAAAAACCATATTCGTTGGAGGTCGTCCCGATGCCTAATGCTGGCACAGCGACACTGGCACCAACGAGTGTCTCTCCGCTATCCTGGTCTTTAATCGACCCGCTGAGGGTGAAATCCTTCTGGGCAACAGCCAGGGTGGAGAAGAACAATAGTGTAAAAATGGAGATGTTTTTCATAAGGTTGATTCAATGCTGCTTTGGAAACGCAGGGAAGGGGTAACTGTTGCGGATTGGCCGGACATTAATCAATAGACTTGCTGCGCGTTTATTGCTCTCGCCACAAATCCAATAAAGAGCCGACCTTGCCAATATCGTGGCATTAGGGTGCCAACCAGCCATATAAGAACCCTTGGGTGGGCAGCTGAGGAAAGGGGCTTGCCTTTAGAAGTTAAACCCAATTGAAGCCTGGAGATTTAGGTTGCGGTCATCATCGTTGCGGAAAATGAATTTTTTATCGGCATCCAGCTTGTAGCGCGAGGCATCGCGCCCTGATTTGGTCACATCGGCCAGGCCGTAGTTGACGCGCAGGCCAAGGAATAAGCCTTGGTTGAGGTAGAAAGACAAGCCGCCGACCAGGCCGAAGTCTATTGTCCGGTAAAGCCTTTCACCTTCTCCCAGATCCTGAGGATAAGCCCCCAATACTTTGGGGATGAGCACATCCTGCCCATCTACCCTGCGGATTTCCACTTCATCCACATCAATACGTTGTAGCGACTGGCGGAAGTAATTGAATTCCAAGGCAATGGTGAAGGGGTCAATAGTGGTGCCGCCTTCTGACAGTCCGCTAAAAGTCAGCTCCCCGGCAGCCCGAGATGTAGCGAGGATGCCGAGGTTAAAGCCCCCAGAGAGCTCTACCCGCCCCAGCCTGGCCACCGCAGTGATGGGGAAGTCAAGGTATGAATTGTTGACCGTGAGCGTCGTATTGCGGGTGCCAGTAGCATAGACGTTGCTCTCGTTCGCGGTGTCAAAAATCCAATAGGAGGTACCCAGGTAATTGTATTCAGTGCCTTTCTGAGAATAGGCTAGTTCACCCCGCAGGCTGAATACGTCATTGAACTTCACATTGACCATGCCGCCGAGATGAAAGCCCGATTTATAAGAGAATTCTTCCAGCCCGCTGCCATTATCGTCCATCTCCAGCGGGCCGCTGATGGTGGCGAAGTTGAGCCCGGCACGAAAGCCAGCAGATATTTTCTGAGCCTGGAGTGGAAGCAGGCCCAACAAGGCGGAGGCGAGAATCAGGGAAATACGGCGCATGTCTGGTTCGTTTTTTTGGTTGATAGAGTGGCTCTGTAATTAGAGCGCTTTCCGGAGCCAAATCCGGGTGGCACTGGTTTCTTCTTTTTCTTCCAGGCCGATGATTTGAAACCCGTTCTTCAAGGCAAAGATAAGCATAGCGCGGTGGATATTTCGAGTTTTGAAGGTAATACTGTCGTAGCCCTGCGCTTTAGCCCATTTTTCCTGTGCATCAGCCAGCGCCTGCGCTACGCCCCGCCGCCGATAGGCGGGTAGCACCCCGCCCATCCAAGAGTAGAAATAACCTTCGCGCTCGTAGCCTGCTTTAAAGCCGATAGGTAAGATGCCGTCGTAGGCAGCCAGCAGCAGATGCGGCTTGTTGGCGAAGCGCTGACGGTAGGCTTCGGCTTCGTACGGCACGCTAAACTCTGGTATCTGGATTGACAACTGTACGGCAGTTTCAATGGGGCAGGGGCGGATGTTGAAGGGCATAATAGGTTGTTTCTTATTGAAACGCCAGACTTTAGGCCTTCGTGCACCTAATATAAGTTGCTGTCCTTTAGCGTTCGAGCGTAAGGCCACTATCAGGCTATTAAGAACCAATGAATACCTGTCTGCTACAAATCGATCTTGATATAAACTGGACAGTGGTCTGAATGTGCTACATCTGGCATCTGGTAAGCCTCCAGGAGGCGGCTGCGAATGCCGTCAGAAACCGATTGGTAGTCGATGCGCCAGCCTTTATTATTAGCGCGGGCGTTGGCGCGGAAGCTCCACCAGCTATACTCCACCTTGTCGGGGTGGAGAAAGCGGAAAGCATCGGTAAACCCATTGTCAAACCACTTGCTCATCCATTCACGTTCTTCTGGCAGGAAGCCCGAGCTCTTCTTGTTGCGCACCGGGTCATGGATGTCAATCTCCGTATGTGCGATGTTGTAATCGCCCACGATGATCAAATTTGGGCGCTCTTTTTTTAGTGCCTCGATCCAGCCATAAAAATCATCGAGGAATTCCATTTTAAAAGCTTGCCGCTCATCTCCTGTCGTGCCTGACGGGAAGTAGCAGTTGAGCAAAGTCCAATCCCCAAAATCTGTGCGTAAGATGCGCCCCTCCCGGTCGTACTGCTCCATGCCGCAGCCCTCGATGACCGCATCCGGTTCGATGCGGCTGAAAGTAGCAACCCCGCTATAGCCCTTCTTCTCTGCCGAGTGCCAGTATTGTCGGTAGCCGAGCTCCTCAAACAGCCCGCGCTCTAACACTTGTTCGGGCTGTGCCTTGGTCTCCTGGAT
>CAYSPJ010000025.1:0-13226 GCA_964432875.1 uncultured Phaeodactylibacter sp.
GGCTGACGCCGGTGATGAAGATGCGGTCCACCACCCCGCGCTGGGTGCCTTCTTTGAGCACCTCAAAAAACTTGCGCACGAAGCCGTTTTGGCTGACGATCTCCCTGAAGTTGTCGAAATTGAAGGCGATGATCTCATTGGTGAAATGGTCGTACTCGTCGATGAGGACCATGACCTTATCTTCGGGGTAGAATCGCTCAAAGAGGCGGAGCACTGCGTCTAATATCTCGCTGGCAGCGGTGCCGTTGTAGATAGGGGCTAGCGCCGCTTCGGGCAAATCGGCTTCGTAGGGGATCAACGAGCGCAGCACACTCTGCTTGACCCGGTTAGCGAAGCTCCGAAAAGCGATGTCCAGGCTATCGGTCAGGATGCCGCTGAAGTCCAGCTTGATCACGATATACGCGTTGGCCCGGGGCGTGGGGTGCTGGCCGATGTAGTACTGCCCAAAGAGCGCTTGGAAGTCCTTCTGGTGCTCCTTGCCGTAGTAATATTCCATGACCGAGACCGCCAGGCTCTTGCCGAAGCGGCGGGGGCGCAGGAAGGCGTGGTATTTGCTATCCAAGCGTTCCAGCTGCTCCAGGAAGCGGGTGCGGTCGGCATAGAGGTAGCCTTCCTTCACCAGGGTCTCAAAGTTGCTGAGGCTGTATGGGAAACGGGCTCTGCGCATATCGCTAGCGGTTTAGCGGCAAAGATAAGGAATCTGCGGCGCAGTTCATCATAAGGTCATCATAAGTTCATCGCGAAGTGCCCACCTTTTCCAGCACAAAAACCAGCGCGAAACCCGCCGCCATCGCCAGCAGCGCGCCAATCAGGAAATCAGGGCCCACCTCAGCAGCATATTGGGCAGGCAGCAGATTGGCCTCTTTGATGACTTTATCGACCATCATGCCCGGCTGGATGTCCACCATTTCGCCGCTTTCGGTCAGGCCCAGCACGGGTTTGCGCCAGGGCCAGATTTTATTCAGGGAGCCGAGCATGAAGCCAGTCAGGGCCGCCATGGTGGGGGAGTGGTAGTGTTTGAAAATCCAGGAGAGCACCCGGGAAAAGGTGGCCAGGCCGATCAGGCAGCCGATGCCGAAAGCGCCCAGCACGGCCAGGCTTTCCGGCGAAAAAGTCTTTAGCGCGGTTTTGACGGTCGGGATGATGTAGGTGTACATGCCCATGAGCAAGAGGATGAAACTGCCGGAGATGCCCGGCAAGATCATGGCTGAAATGGCGATCATGCCGGAAACGAAGACGAACCATAGCGCGGTATTGCCTTCTGCCGGGCTGGCTACGGTGATGAGATAAGCTACTGCTGTACCGATGACTAAGGCGGCGATTTCCGCCAGCCCCCAACGCCCCACCTGCCGCCCGACAAACACTGCCGAGGCGATGATGAGCCCAAAGAAAAAGGCCCACAACAGCACGGGATAGTTTTCCAGCAGGTGCACCACGCCGAGCACGCCAATGACGATGCCCAGCGCCATGCCGCCCAGCAGGAAAAGCAGGAAAGTGCCGTTGGCCTTCTCCCAGCCGGCCGCCAGGCCATCGCGCCGCCAAGCCTGCCAGGCTTCCGGCCCGAGCACGTTCTTGATGGTGCCCAGCAATTCTTCGTAGATGCCAGTGATAAAAGCGATGGTGCCCCCTGATACGCCCGGGATGACTTCGGCGATGCCCATCGCCATGCCCTTTAGGGCCAGGGCCAGTTTTTCGGTGTGTGTTTTCATGGCCGCAAAGGTAAAGAATTTAGCCGCATTCCCTTACTTCCAGGTCGGCTCAAACTGCAATTTCGCCAGGCTGTTGTAGATGCCGTCTTCCAGTTGCGACAACTCTTCGTGGCTGCCCTGCTCCACGATCTGGCCGTGGTCGATGACGTAGATGCAGTCCACATCGCGGATGGTGGCCAGGCGGTGGGCGATGATGATGGAGGTGCGCCCTTCCATGAGGGTGTTGAGGGCATCCTGTACGGCTTTTTCCGATTCGGCGTCGAGCGAAGAGGTCGCCTCGTCCAGCAGCAGGATAGCGGGGTCTTTGAGGATGGCGCGGGCGATGGCGATGCGCTGGCGCTGGCCGCCGGAGAGCTTCACCCCGCGCTCGCCTACGATGGTCTCCAGCCCTTCGGGGAAGGATTGGATAAAGTCCCAGGCATTGGCCTGGCGGGCGGCGGCGATGATTTCAGCCTCCGTCGCCTCGGGTTTGCCGTAAAGGATGTTTTCGCGGATGGTGCCGCCGAAGAGGATGACCTCCTGCGGCACGATGGCCATGTTGCGCCGGTATGCGGTGGTATTGATTGCGTAGATGCTATGCCCATCTACTTTGATATCGCCGCTTGCGGCCTCGTAGAATTTCAACAGCAGTTGCACGATAGTCGATTTGCCCGCCCCGCTGGCGCCCACCAGGGCGATCTTGCTGCCGGCTGGCACCTCGAAACTCAAGCCCTTGAGCACTTCCACATCGGAGCGCGTGGGGTAGCTGAAGCGCACCTCTTCGTAGCGGATATGCCCCTTGAGGGGGAAGCGCTCGGCCGCCGCGCTATTTTCGGTATCCACTTCCTGCACCTCGTCCAGGATTTCGCGGATGCGCTCGGTGGCGCCGATCGCGCCTAGTATCTCGGTGTAAAAATTGCCCAGCCCGGCGATGGCGCCGCCCAGGATGCCCGTATAGACTACGAATTCGATGAGCCGCCCGACCGACATCGTGCCGTTCTGCACCATATAGGCCCCTTGCCAGATGATGAAAAACAGGGCCCCGAAGAGGAAGGTGACGATGAACACCGAAAACAAGGCCCGCCAACGAGCGTAGTTCAGCGCGATCTTCACCAACTGCTCGATGGAGCGGCCGTAGCGCAGGGCCTCGAAGAGCTCGTTGGTGAAGGCCTTCACCGCCTGGATGGCCTGGATGGTCTCGTTGACTACGGTATTGGAGTTGGCCAGCTCCTGCTGCCGCTCTTTTGACAGCTTGCGGATATAGCGCCCGAAAAACATGGCCCCGATAACGATGACCGGGAAGGTGGCTAGCATGACCAGCGATAGGCTGGGGGCCCGGAAAGCCAGGAAGAGGATGCCCGCTACCAAGATGATGATCTGCCGCAGAAACTCGGCCAGGGTGATGGAAAAGGCGCTGTAGAGCTTCTCTACATCGGAAGTGAGCCGGCTGACAATATCGCCTACCCGGCTTTGTTCAAAAAAGACGATCGGCAGGGAGACCAGCTTGTTGTACAGCGCTTTGCGCAAATCGGCGATGCCTTTCTCACTCACGATGGCAAACAGGTAAATCCGCAAATACGATACGAAGCCCTGGGCGACCAGCACGCCGGCTAGTATCCACCCGATATTGGCCAGGGTAATGGGGTATTCCGATTCGCCCTGCGCCGTGTCCACCATCAATCCAGTGAGGAAAGGGAACAGCATGAAAACCAGGCTGGAAATGAACAGTAAAAACATGCCGCCGATGAAAGCCCAGCGGTAGGGGCGGATGAAGCGGAAGATCCGCGCCGCATGGATCAGTTTTTCCCGGGATAAACGGGGGCGCTCTTCCCCTTTTTCTTCGTTGCCTGCTCGGCTGTTTGCCATGTTACGTCTTTTTGAATGTTGTGAAAACACGCGATGGCGGCAAATGTTTGCCCGGGACGGAGAAGTTGAGCGTCACACCAGGCCTTGGGGTTTGGCACGGGCAAGTGGCGCGGCTGGGAGATTGCCGGAGTATTCAAAAGAAAAGTGTTAAGGCTTTGTTAAAATCATAATTTATTTTGACAGCATTGATGCTATGCTTAAATTCGTTAGTCAATCATTGATAACCCTATTAACTCATTAACCCATTTCATCATGATCAGCCACCAGCCACCAGCCACCAGCCACCAGCCACCAGCCACCCGTAAGCCCGAAGAAACAATGCAGGTTTATCGTAGGGCATTGGTTTGCGGCCGTTTGTAGTTTAATCCTTATGACAGCCACCTGCTTGTCGGCACAAATTTCAGCCCCCTGCGCGACCCGGCCGCATAAGCCACAAAACATCAACGCTTTGGGTGAATATAGCAACGGGACGCTGCGCGGGCCGACGCCCCAAGGTATCATTACCATCCCTGTGGTCGTGCATGTTTTGTCTGGCTCTCCAGATCAAGCTACCAATATATCCAACGCGCAGATACATTCTCAGATCGCCGTTTTGAATGAAGATTTCAGGAGGCTGAATGCAGATGCAGCCGACACGCCGGCAGATTTTGTCGATGTCGCGGCTGATGTAGAAATCGAGTTTTGCCTGGCTACGGTCGATCCTGAGGGAAACCCGACCACGGGCATCACCAGGACTAGCGGTGCCACTGCCGCTACCGCTTTTGACTTGAGAAGCTCCTCTGATTTGGCGAAAATCAAAAGGACCGCCTTGGGAGGGCGCGATGGCTGGCCGCCGGATTCTTATCTGAATATCTGGGTATGCAATACCCAATCTGGGCAGTTAGGGGCAGCTTCAACCCCTGATCAGCTCGAGACCGATTCATGGGCTGATGGCATTGTGGTTGGGTTTCGCTACTTTGGGACAATGGGGGCGGTCAATAATGATTTGTTCGATCGTGGGAGGACTGCCACTCACGAGATTGGACACTGGCTTGACCTTCTGCACACTTGGGGAGAAGAAGCAGGTTGCGATACTGACGATTCAATCGAAGATACGCCAACTCAGTTCGGACCAAGCTCGACAGACCTAGATACTGATGTATTGGGTCCCCCCTGCACCTTTCCAGGGCCTAACACCTGCATAGACGTGCCAGTTGATTTGCCGGATATGTTCCAAAATTACATGGATTATAGCTCTGACCGTTGCAAGAATTTATTCACCAAAGACCAGAAAGCCAGGATGCGGGCATTGTTTGCTCCAGGCGGGATAAGGGCCTCGATACTGGAGTCAAAAGGCTGCTGCACCCCCTGCACCTGCGCGCCTGAAGAAGATATAGCGGTGACAAGCAATACCGTGTGGACTACTCCGCGCATCATTAACAGCACGGTTTTCATCGAATCAGGCGGGAGCTTGACTATCCCTTCAGCGGTTACGGTCAGGTTTACCAATAACGGGCGCGTCGTCGTGAGGAGAGGAGGCAAGTTACGTGTGGACGGCGGCAGGCTGACCCGTTGCGAAGAGGCAACCGGATACTGGCCTGGCATCGTGGTCGAAGGGAACAACAGCCTTCCCCAACCATCCAATCCTTTCGCTACTCCCCCCAGCGACGGGGCTGGCGTTGTGCTGACGACGCTCGGTGCCAGGATTGAATGGGCTCGCCATGCCATCACCGCCAACTCTTTCGACCTTTGGTGGGATGAGGCGAACCGGGGCGGGCTAGTCTATTGCGAGGATACGGAGTTTATCAACTGCTACCGTTCCGCCGCGTTTTACAAATATGACCTGCCCAATCAGAGCCAATTCATCGCTTGCACCTTCGACGCCAGCGCCATCAGCCCGACGCTCGGAGGCGTCTCCATTTGGAATACAGACGGGATCACTTTTGACGGCTGCACCTTCAAAGGGCTTGGGAATTATGGCGTGCTGGCTTACGATGCAGGCCCGATCATCAGGAATGGCAATCACTTTTCTCAGACCAATGGAGGCGTAGCATCCAGAGCGACCTACCCATTGTCCAGCAGCGGGCTATACGTAGGACCGGGCGGCGGCGAGCGAAATACTTTTGAGGCGTATGGCGGCCAAATCGCCATCACCTTGACAACCTCGGAGGCCAATAGCTCACAAGCTGCTTTGATTGAGCAAAATGATTTTATCGGCAATGGCGATGGGGTATGGCTCGATGGTTCCAACCGCGTGGTCATCAGGGAGAATGAGTTCGCTGACCATCTATTTGCCGTGTATGGGAACCACACGGGCGGCAACCGGGTAGAAATCGTATGCAACAACTCGACCGGTCCGTGGTCTCTGCCGCTCATCTTCACTGGCAATAATGACCGCACCTTCATCTCGAGAAACTTCTTCCAATCAAACTTCGGAAACATTGCCTTGGATGGCCAGGTGGTGCCCACGTCGATAGCCCCGGTGCAGGGCGCCCCCGCGAACCCCGCCCGCAATTGCTTCACCAACGGCTCTACAGAGCACATCTGGACCATCGGCAATACCGCGCGCTTTTTTTACTATTACTACCCCTCCGCTTGTGAAGACCCGCAGCTTTCGACTTGGATAGGGACTACTAATAATTATGTGAAGTTTCAGACCCTTTTATCTCCCTCCGGCGAAACCTGCCCCCTCTTCCTGCGCGCCCCGCATACCCCTCCCTTTACCTACGAAGACTACAGCACTGTCAAAAGCGGTCACCAAAATGTTGTAACAACAGCCATGGCTCATCCCGAAGATGGGGCGCTGCAATACGAAATGCTGCAAGCAGAACAGCAGAAGCACGAAATCGTCCATTGGCTTGTCCAGGAAGCCATCGCCAGCGGCCAGACTGAAACCGCCGAACTCGTACTCCAAGCCGAGCAAAGCCCCCTGGCCAAGCGCCTGCAGTACGGCATGAGGCTGCGGCTGGGCGATTTACAGGGCGCGCAAGCCGCTCTGGATTCGCTGGCGCCGAACGGCGATTGGGCCGACCCGGACGTGCAGTTCCGCTTGGTGCAGGAGATCAATCTGGCGCGTTTGGCGCATACTGGCTCGGCTTTCGAGCTCAGCGAGCAGCAGCGTGGATTGCTGCAGTACATCGCCGAGCAGCCTACTCCTGAACGGGCCTATGCCCGTGCGCTGCTCGGCTTGTTGGAAGGGCAGTTTTTCTGGCCCGAGATCGAACTGCCCGAAGGGGAGGCTTTACCTTTTAGTGGAGGGACCATGAGCGCTCCAGCACCCCAGCAAATGACCCTGGCACCGAACCCTTCGCAAGGGCGTTTCTTGCTGTGGCTGCCGGAATATAGCGAAACTGAAGTCCAGGTCAGCATACTCAACATCGCCGGGCAGCGCTTAGAGCAGCTTCGTTTGGGCAGCGGGCAGCAGTTTGAGCTGGATATGTCTGGTTATCCTGCTGGCTTGTATTTTATCGAAGTATCCACCCAAAGTCAGTTGATAGGGATACTCAAGGCTATCATAAAATAAATGAAGTAATGCTGCCATAAACCTGTTGGTGCAACTAAGCTAGAGAGCGATCCAGGCATTTGGGTTGAAGTAGAGCATCAACTTACAAGAACCTTTCGTGATATGAAAACCAAGTTGCTTGTGCTATTGCTTCCATTCGCTGCCTTGTCAGGGCTATTAGCTCAGCCTAGCTTTTCTAAAATGTTATTTCTTCTAGGCATAGAGCAAGTATATGCAGTGAAAGAGGTACAGGGCGGATTTATCCTGAGTGTAGCGGTGAACCCAGAGGATCCGGCTGTCTTTTCTGTGAATATCATCGCTAAAATAGATACTCATGGAGAACTGCTCTGGTATCGCGTTTACAATAATGGTTTTGCCATGGAGCCTCCAGGTAGTTTTTCTAACCAATCTTGTTATATAAACTCAGAAGATAGCTACTATTTCATTGGAGCAACTTTAGAAGAGGGCTTCAGCCAGGATATAGATTTTTTTATTTTGAAAACCGATAAAGAGGGCAACCAAATTTGGATGCGGACTTATGGTGGCCCTTATGACGATATACCCTGCGGCATCACCGCGCTTAACGACAGCACGATACTTGCCTACGGAGATAACTCCCAAGCATCTGGCGGTGACGACGAATACCTATGGATCATGGCGCTGGATCTGGATGGCAACCTGCGCTGGGAGGGTTTCTACAAGGAAGACGGCTATCCCTCGGTGGCCTTCAAAGATTTAGCGGTACTGGAAAATGGGGATATCGTCATGCTCTACAATGACTGCGACAACCCTCTGCATTGCGGGGCTTCTACCCAAAAGCGGCTGCGCCTGGCCTATCTCGACCCTGAGGGCAACCAGCTCTGGTCGTCCACCCTGCGGGAATATACGCTCGAGGGCCATTCTACCGAGCTGCTGCTGCCGCTGGACAACGGGCAATTCCTGGTCGCCTCGCACCGGCTGGTCGGGCTGGTGTCCCGGCCGCCTACCCTCTACTGGGTGGATCAAACCGGGCAGATCGTGCAGCAGTACGATTTCCCAGATGAGAATCTGCTGTACATCCTGGACTTGTTCCTGTCTTCCTCGGGCGATATCATCGGCTGCGGCTCTTCCGATGGATACATCGACGGCGTGTTCTACGGTGCCATGGCCTGGGTGTTCTCTATGACTCAGGACGGGCAGATGAACTGGGAGCGCTTGGTCTATGACAATCGCCCGCCTTTCTACTTAGGGTATGTCGCGGCGGGGGTAGAGACAGCAGACAAAGGCTTTTTGTTTGGAGGAGTAGCGGGTGATACGGTACTAGGGGTAGGCACCAACTGGCTCCTCAAGCTAGACAGCCTGGGCTGCTACGAGCCAGGCTGCGGGGACATCCAATTTGTGGACGTGCAGGAGCTGCTGCCAGCGCCCCGCCCCGGCCGGCCGGCCGCCTATGCGCTTTACCCCAACCCGGCGCGGGCGGGCGGGCAGCTCCGCCTCGTGTACCAGGCCGCCTCGGGCGCGCCGATGGCGGCGCGCGCGCTCCTTTTCGACGCCTACGGCCGGCAGTTGGCGGCCCACCGCCTGCCCCCCGGCCCGCAGCCCGAGCTCCCGCTGGGCGATTGGCCGCCGGGCCTCTACCTCCTCCGCCTGGAGACGGCGCAGGGGGAGGTACTGCAGGTGGAAAGGGTGGTGCTGGGGCGGTAGGCAAGGCTAAATGCTCATCCGCACTTAGCGGGAGGGCAAGGGGCAAGGCGTCCCCATCGTCCCTCGTGTCCCTAAAACCAATACAGAGCTTGCTACCTGGCTGGCGCCATGAGGAAGTGTTAAGTGGGGCGTTGAAAAGAGCATGATTGGCTACTCAGCGTTACAGGAGTAACTATTCAGCATGATATAGAAAGCTACGAGTTTTGAGTTTCGAGCCGCGAGTCTAGCCTCGACCTCAAGAGGTTGCCAAGTCCTATGCCAGGAAAAAAACGGATATTTTCGTTAGGACGAAACTTCGTTTTGAATTCGTGGCCAAAACTCGTAGCTCGTAGCTCGCAGCTCGCCAGGGATGCTGAATAGTTACGAATCTTGGCTGAAATATTGCTAAGCCCAATTTGCAACTTCCCCAAAAATCTTTACTTTTACCCCAAAACGAAAACAATGAGCAAACTGTGCTATTTATTTGCTGGCCTCATGCTGATTTCCTTATTGCTTATAGCCATTTCCTGCCGCCAGGCCGAGGTGACCAAGTATGGCGATTTCAACAATTTCCCCGTCTATGATGGCGATGATCTGGGGCTGACTTATACCCCGGCCCGCGCTGCCTTCCGGGTGTGGGCACCTGAAGCCGAGGCCTTGCGCCTACATTTTTACGGCCAAGCCCTGGAGGGCGAGCCGACCCGCACTACCGCGATGGAAAAATCTGACGGCGGCACTTGGCTGGCCGTTTTTGAAGAAGATTTGAAAGGCACCTACTACGCCTTCCAGGCCCAATACGACGGCAATTGGAATGCCGAAGTGCCCGACCCCTACGCCAAAGCGGTGGGCACCAATGGCCAGCGCGCCCAGGTCGTCGATTTGGCGGAGACCAACCCGGAGGGCTGGGCCGAAACCCGCCGCCCGCCCCTGGCTGGCCCTACCGACATCATCATCTACGAGCTGCACGTGCGCGACCTCTCGACTCACGCCAACTCGGGCATTGCCAATAAAGGCAAATTCCTGGGCCTGGCCGAGCTGGGCACCACCAGCCCCGAGGGCGAAAGTACTGGCCTGGACCACATCAAGGACCTGGGCGTCACCCACATCCACCTGCTGCCTTCTTACGATTTCTTGTCCGTCGATGAGACCAAGCTGGAGGAGAACAAGTTCAACTGGGGCTACGACCCCCAAAACTACAACGCCCCCGAGGGCAGCTACTCCACCGACCCTGCTGATGGGGCCGTGCGCATCCGCGAGTTCAAGCAAGCTATCAAAGCCCTGCACGACAACGGCCTGCGCGTCATCATGGACGTGGTCTATAACCATACCGGCGCCACTCAGGAGTCGCTCTTCAACCAACTGGTACCCGGCTACTACTATCGCCAAAGGCCTGACGGCAGCTTTTCCGACGCTTCGGCTTGCGGCAACGAGACCGCCTCCGAACGGGCGATGGTACGCAAGTTCATCATCGAGTCGGTTAAGTACTGGGCCACCGAGTACAAGATCGACGGCTTCCGCTTCGACCTCATGGGTATCCACGACATCGAGACCATGAACCTGGTCAGCGCTGCCTTGCGGGAAATTGACCCCAGCATCTTCGTCTATGGCGAAGGCTGGACGGCGAGCGACAGCCCCCTGCCCCTGGAAAAGCGCGCCCTGAAGCGCCACACCGCTCAATTTGACGGCATCGCCGCCTTCAGCGACGACATCCGCGACGCCATCAAGGGGCACGTCTTCACCCATGACGACCCGGGCTTCGCCAGCGGCAAGCCGGGGCAGGAGGAGCGCATCAAGTTTGGTATCGCCGCTGCCGTGCGCCACCCGCAGCTGGATTACGCCAATATCCAGATTTACGACGCCGACGGCCCCTGGTCGCCCGCGCCCACGCAGACTATCACTTACGTCTCCTGCCACGACAACCACACCCTCTGGGATCGCCTGGCCTTGTCGCGCCCCGATGCTGAGGAGGCAGCCCGCATCCGCATGCACAAGCTGGCCAGCGCCATGGTGCTCACTTCACAGGGCGTGTCTTTCCTCCATGCCGGCGTGGAGATGCTGCGCACCAAGCAGGGCGAGGAGAACTCCTATCAATCCCCCGACAGCATCAATCAGCTCGACTGGTCGCGCAAGGCCCGCTACCGCGATGTTTACGACTACCACAAGGGCTTGATCGCCCTGCGCAAGGCCCACCCCGCCTTCCGCATGACTACGGCCGAGCAGTTGGCTCAACACCTGAAGTTCCTGGAGGTGCCCGCCCCCAACATGGTGGCCTACACCCTCAGCGACAACGCCAACGGCGATGCCTGGAAGGAAATCCTGGTCGTCTTCAACGCCAACGAGGATTATCAGGCGATGCCCCTCCCTCCAGGCGATTGGACCATCGTGGTGGATGGCGACAAGGCTGGCACGGCTAGCCTGGGGCAGCTCAACGCCCGCTCGGTTTCTGTACCGGGCATCACGGCGATGGTGCTGTATCGGGAGTGAAAAGCTCAAATGGAGCGTAGTCTCGGAGAGGCCCGACTTCTGCTGGAGCTGGTATGGCCAACCCGAAAAGCCATAGCGGGCGAGCAGGATGCTGAAGGGAGGGAGCACAGGGATACCAGGCGACGGCTTGGCTCCGCGAGTAACATTAGGCCTCTCCGAGGCCCAAAACTCTTTGAAAATGTGAGTTCTACAAACGTTAGGCCTCTCCTAGGCCCAGGTGATTAACCTTTCAGGCTCATGCACAAATGGTAGCTGTTGGCGGGGGCTCAAAGGGCGGGCGGGGTGGAGGTACAGGAGGCTTTGCTCAACCTCACGGCATAGTAAAGCTAAGCTGTTGACGCCCCTCGTATCCCTTTAGTCACTAAACAAGCAATGCCCCAGCGATGAACCGCGCCAGTTGATACCCCACGCGCGCGAGATGTCACCATGCCGCTTGCTTTAGGGATAGCCTGGGAGCGGCAGATTACACCTCGCGCTGCCTGAACCCGCAGCGATGAACTTTCGATAACGATAAACCAAAATAACATGCTTGCAATCCAAAAACGACTGACCAACACCTTTTACGCTGTGCTTAGCCTGCCGGCCACGGCCATGGGCTTTGCGCTATCCGTGCAGATTTCCGCGCTGAGCTGGCTGCTGGGTACCAAGTACGGCCTGGAGATCGAAGAAGTGGGGCTGGTATGGGCGGCCGGGCCCATCGCCGGCATCCTGGGGCAAGTGATCATCGGCATCATCAGCGATCAGGTATGGTTTTGGGGCGGGCGGCGGCGGCCCTTCATCCTCATCGGCGGCGTACTGGCGGCCCTGATGCTGCTGGCTCTGCCCAATATCGACATCATCTCCGGCGCCATGGGGCTGGACGGCATCCTCGGCGTCGCCATCGTAGTGGCCCTGACGCTGGATTTGGCCATCAACGTCAGCTTCAACCCCACCCGCTCGATCATTGCCGACGTGACGCCAGAAGGGGATGAACGCACCAAGGGTTACACCTGGATGCAGACTATCTCCGGCACTTTTGGGGTGTTGGCTTACCTCATCGGGGCGCTCATCAGCAATTATGTGCTGATTTACTTTGGGGCGGCTTTGGTGTTGCTGTTTTCCATCCTGCCCACGCTCTTCATCGAGGAGCCGCGCATCCTGGGGCCGGGCGATAGCCAGCCGGGCGATATGGGCCCTACTGCGCGCCCGCAACCCGAAGATTTGCAGGATAAACTGGAGGTGAAGGCCATGGCCAAACCTTCCGCTTCCCTGCGCGAGATACTGATGACCATCCAGCCGCTCTGGGGTTTCTTGCTCTACGCGGTGTACGGGCTGACGGCGCGTTTGGCCGATATTCATCCCGGGCATTATTACGTAGAGCTCTTTTGCTTGCTGGTGACGGTGGTGCTCATGGCGCAGGCTTTGCTGCGCAAGGAGGCCGGCAAGAGCAAGGCTGAAGCGGGCTTGATCGGCTTTCAGAAAGTGCTGGCCGCCCACTCGTTTACCTGGATCGGGGTACAGACCATGTTTATCTACATGTACGCCTACCTCCAAGACCGCATGCCGGGCACCGAGGATGCCAAATTGGGCAGTATGGTGGCCTGGTCCTTCTTCTGGCTCAACCTCGTCGGCGCCATCCTGCCCGTCACGGTGCTGGAGCCCATCACCCGGCGCATCGGGCGGGTGCGGACGCATGCGGCCTGTATCGGCATCATGGCCCTGGGCTACTTGGGCATGATGATGTTCGGCAAGACGGAAGCCACGATTTATGGCCTGATGATCATCCTGGGCATCGGCTGGGCGGCGGTGGTGAGCCTGCCCTTCGCCATCATGTCGCAAAAGGTCAACCAGGCGAAGATGGGCTTGTACATGGGGCTGTTCAACCTCTCGGTGGTGCTGCCGCAACTGGTGGCCAGCCTGGGCGTGGGCCAGATTATCGGCCAGGCAGAAGACAAAAGCGTCGCCTTCCTGGTCTGCGCGGGCACCCTGGCGGTCTCAGCAGTAGCGTGGATGTTGGTTAGGGAGGAGTGATTGTGGGGTGTTTAATCCGGTGGAAGACAAGATAC
>CAYSPJ010000025.1:13326-48261 GCA_964432875.1 uncultured Phaeodactylibacter sp.
CTCGCCTTGGATTGTGCGCACGCAGCGCGAAATCTCAACCCTGAACTTCCAGGCGCTGACCGAGGCAAGGCTGGTCTCTTTCAACGCCGAGACGTTTGCGGGCTTGATACGGCAGCGGCCGGATTGGCGGAATTTTGGCAATTTGGAAAACCAAGTTCCCCACTCGGCCATCGCTTCTTATCTGGGCATCACCAACGTCTCGTTGAGCCGCTTGCGGAAAGCAGATTCAAAGTAGCAAAGCGCTTTTTATCATTTGTTAATGCGCCCTGCGCCGACAGGGCGCATCTATAGCGTACTGCCGGCAGCAGCAATCTTACTACTACACCGAAAATACCGCCTTCCATGTTACCGCTTCCATTTTGCCCGCCTCGGAAAGCCAAAGCTTCAAAGGAGGTAAAAGCATGGATTTTCGCTTCGCTGCGCCTAGGGTGCAGGGCACCCAATGGCTGCACTCCATTTCTTGTGGGTGAAATGTAGCTAGGGAATGAGGGCGAAATTTTGTATCTTTACCCCTATGAAACTACCGTACGGACAGAGCAATTTCAAAAAGGTCGCCGCCGACAGCTACTACGTTGACCGGACGATGTACATCGAGCACCTGGAAGGGCAGAACAACCCCTTCCAGTTCTACCTGCGCCCCCGCAAGTTCGGCAAGAGCCTGTTCATCTCCATGCTGGAGCACTACTACGGGCAGCAGCACCAGGCGGACTTTCAGCAGAATTTCGGGCGCTTCTACATCGGGCAGCAACCTACGCCCTTGGCTAATGAGTATTTGGTGCTGGTTTTTGACTTCAGCGCAATACAGACTGATGAGCGCAAGGTTTTAGAGCAGCAATTTGCCACCATAGTGCGTGATGCCATCAAAGACTTATTTACGGCCTACAAAGGGCATTTCACGCCAGAAGACTATGCCAGGTTGGATCAGATAGAAACGGCCAACATCCTGTTGAGCGCTTGTTTCACTTTGACTAAGCTGCGCTTGCCCGGCCGTAAGCTTTTCATCCTCATCGACGAGTACGACCACTTCACCAACGAGCTGATCGCTTTCTATCTCGAAGACTTCAAGGCGATCGTCGGGCGCAACGGCTTTGTGCGCAAGTTCTTTGAGGCCATCAAAAAAGAGACCCGCTCGGGCCTGGTCGAGCGCCTCTTCGCCACCGGCGTCAGTCCCGTGACCTTGGACAGCCTGACCAGCGGCTTCAACATCGCCGTGAAGCTGTCTGAAGACCTGAGCCTGCACGAGATGATGGGCTTCACCGAGGCCGAGACGATGGACATGCTGCGCTTCGCCAGCGTGTCCGAAGAGGATATGCCCCGCATCATCCGCGACCTGCGCGACTGGTACAACGGCTACTGCTTCAACCCCGATGCGCCCCACCGGCTGTACAACCCGGAGATGGTCATCTACTTCGCCAACCACTACGAGCAGTACAAGGCCTATCCCGAAGAGCTGCTGGACGAGAACATCGCCAGCGATTACCACAAGCTGCGGCGCATGCTCCTGGTGGGCGGGGCGGAGATGGGTTTCAGCACCATGGAAGAAGTGCTGTCCAAGGGCTGGATACGGGCTGCATTGACCAAGCAGTTTACCTTCGAGCGCACCTGGCTGCCCACCGATCAGGTCAGCCTGCTCTACTATTTGGGCATGCTCACCGTCAGGGAGCGGGCGCTGGGCGGCGGCTGGGCCTTTCAAATCCCCAACCTGGCCATCAGCCAGCTCTATTACGGCTTTTTCTTCGAGACGCTGCGCGAGCGGGCCGAACTGAAGGACAACCTCTTTAGGGACATAAGCGAGGCGGTGGTCCGCCTGTCGGTGGACAATGAGCTCGGCCCGCTGCTGGCGCTGGTCGAGCAGGTGCTGGGCCGCCTGTCCAACCGCGATATGCGGGGCGGCTTCAGCGAAGGGCACCTCAAGGCTGTCATCGCTTCCTTGCTGGTGCCTTCCAAGGTCTATCTGGTACGCAGCGAGCCGGAGGCGGAGCGCAAATACGTGGACCTGCTCTGCACCGCCCTGCCCGAGGTGCTGGTCAACTGGAACTTTGCTTTTGAGGTCAAGTACTTGAAAAAGAAAGACGCCGCCCAGCTCCCCGCCAAAGCCGAAGAAGCCAAGACCCAGCTCGAAGGCTACCTGCAGACGGAAGACTTGCAGCGGGTGGATCGGCTGGCGGCTTATGCTATGGTGTTTGTGGGGGCGGAGGCCAAGTCGGTGGTGCGGGTGCGGTGAGGGGCGCAGGATACGATGTCTGTTTGCTTGTTTGAAACAGGATGCCGAAGGTATTGATAATCGTCGCTTGCGCTCCGACTGCCCATTGCCGGGGTCGCCACCTAGGGCCGCCCCGGCAGCGCACTAAGCTACCTCCGTCTCAAACCCTGCCACCCTCGCTGCTGCCCGCCGCAGGCAGAGCGCCGTTTTGGGCGGCAGGCCATGGTCGTACGACAATTCCAGCGGGTTTTTCTGGAGCAGGGCGGCGTAGAAGCAGCAGGCCGCCAGATAAGACCCTGCCAGGCTGGGGTGGTGGCCGTCCTCATCGTAGAGCTCGATGGCGGGGTAGCGCAGGCGCACGCAGGCCCAGGCATCGCCGACGGGGCAGACTTCGGCATTGATTGTCTTGGCAATGTGGCGGTAGCGCTTGCGCAGCAGGGCAGTCATGCCGTCGAAGGTGCCGACGGGAGGGTAGTACTCGCGATTGTCAGCATCGCCATCCTTGCGGCCCCAGGTCATGTAGAGCAGGAGGCGGGGCTTGGGCATGAGATGCCACCAGATGAAGCATTCGAAGCGGCGCAGGTAGCGGAAAAACTGCCGCCGCACCCGCTCGATGGGCATGGCCGGGCGCTGGCTCTGGTCTTGCAGCACGACCACGTCCCAGCCACCTTTTTTGATGGCGGCGCGCGTGTCCCGATCTTGGTAGTGCTGTTCGAGCGACCAGCCGCCGGGCGCGCGCATCTCGCACTCCAGATGATCGCCGCTTTCTTCGGCCAGCTGCTGCAGGATGGCAGGCATGCCATGAGAGTGGGTGTAGCTGTTGCCGATGAAGAGGACGCGCCGTGCGCGCGCAGTGGGTTGAATGTCGAGTTTTTTCATCACAAGCACTTGTTTCTGCAATTTTACGGTTCTTTACGTAGCTTCGCAAAAATATTGCCAAGAGATGCATCCAATCGACAGCATAAAGGTGAATTTCAACCCCGACCAGTTGTTCGTACTCAACCTGTGCCTGGCCTTCATCATGTTTGGCGTGGCGCTGGATTTGCGGGTAGGGAATTTCAGCGCTTTGCTGCGCCAGCCCAAGGCGCCGCTGGTCGGCCTGAGTTCACAGCTTGTGCTGCTGCCCGTGCTCACCCTGGCGCTGATTTACTTTGCCCGTCCGGCACCCAGCATCGCCCTGGGCATGTTGCTGGTGGCATCCTGCCCGGGCGGCAACGTGTCCAATTTCGCCGTCCATCTGGCGCGGGCCAATGCTGCGCTCTCGGTGCTCATGACCAGTGTCTCCACCCTGGCGGCCATCCTCATCACCCCGCTCTACTTCGCTTTCCTGGCACCGCTAGTACCTGGTGCGGGCAGCCTGAAGCAAAGCATCTACGTCAACCCGCTGGAAATGGTGAGC
Source organism: uncultured Phaeodactylibacter sp. (assembly GCA_964432875.1). Classification (GTDB taxonomy): domain Bacteria; phylum Bacteroidota; class Bacteroidia; order Chitinophagales; family Saprospiraceae; genus JACJYE01. Next base: position 16,929 of record CAYSPJ010000025.1, read on the forward strand.
ACCATCGTGCAGCTCATTCTGGTGCCCTTGGCTATCGGCATGTACACCTACTATCGCTTCCCATTATTCGCAGCGAAGATACGCCGGCCGGTGCGGCAGCTTTCGATGCTGATTTTCCTAAGCTTCGTAATCTTTGCCGTGCGTGGCAATTACGACAATATCGCCAACTACCTGCACCTCATCTTTTTGCTGGTGCTGGCGCACAACGCCATCGCCCTCTTTTCCGGCTACTGGTGGGCTAAGGCCAACCGCCTGCCCCGTGCTGATGCCCGCGCTATCTCTATCGAAACGGGCATCCAGAATTCTGGGCTGGGGCTCATCCTCATCTTCAATTTTTTCCAAGGGCTGGGCGGCATGGCGATGATCGCGGCCTGGTGGGGGGTGTGGCATCTGGTATCAGCCTTCGGTTTGGCTATGCTGTGGAGGCATCGGGGGGCGTAATCCCGCTATTGTGCTGATGGGATGATGAGATGATTTGCAGGTTTGCAATAATATTCGTTTTTTTGAGCCACATTCAAAACGACAACATCATGGCCGAACAAGCCGATAAGCTCTGGTACAAAGACAGCATTATTTACGCCCTTCCGGTGCATTCCTATTTTGACAGTACGGGCAGCGGCGCCGGAGACTTTCAGGGGCTCATCCAAAAGCTGGATTATCTGGAAGATTTGGGGGTCAACTGCATCTCTCTGCTCCCTTTTTACCAATCGCCGCTCAAGGACGACGGCTATGATGTTGCGGACTTCAAGAGCGTCCATCCCGATTATGGGACGATGGAGGATTTCGAGTCCCTCCTCCAGGAGGCGCACAAGCGTGGCATCCGCGTGGTCATCGATCTGATCATGAACCACACTTCCACTGAGCACGAGCTCTTCCGCCGGGCACGCTCGGCCCCGGCGGGCTCTCCTGAACGGGATTTATACGTGTGGAGCGATACCCAGGAAAAATACCAGGAAGCGGAGATTATCTTCAGCGATTACGAAACCTCCAACTGGGAATGGGACAATGTGGCTAAGGCTTACTACTGGCACCGTTTCTACAGCCACCAAGCTGATCTCAACTACGACAACCCCCGGGTGAAGGAGGAGATGCGCAAGGTCATCGATTTCTGGCTGAGCCGGGGTGTTGATGGGCTGCGGCTCACCTCTATCATGTTTATCTTCCGCCGCGAGGGCACCAACTGTGAAAACCTCCCGGAGGTGCACCAATACCTCAAGGAGCTGCGCCAGTACGTAGATGGGAAGTATCCCGGGCGCATCCTTATGGCTGAGACCAACCTCTGGCCGGAAGAGGCGGCCCAGTATTTCGGCCAGGGCGACGAGTGCCATATCAACTACAACTTCCCGCTCATGCCCCGGCTGTTCATGTCCCTGCAGACCGAAGACCGCTACCCCATCATCGACATCCTGGAGCAGTCGCCGCCCATCCCTGAAAGCTGCCAATGGGCCCTTTTCCTGCGCAATCACGACGACTTGATGCTTTCCATGGTCACCGATGAAGAGCGGGACTATCTCTACAAAGTGATGGCCCAGGACCAGGGCGCGAAAATCAATGAGGGCATCCGCCGCCGATTGGCGCCTTTGTTAGACAACGACCGCCGCAAAATCGAGCTGCTCAACAGCCTGCTTTTCAGCCTGCCTGGCTCGCCAGTCATCTATTACGGCGATGAGATTGGGATGGGCGACAACTTTTACCTGGGCGACCGCAACGGTATCCGCACGCCGATGCAGTGGAATTCCGACCGCAATGCCGGCTTTTCCAGCGCCAACCCCCAAAAGCTCTTCCTGCCTGTAATTCAAGACCCGCTATACCGCTTCGAGGCGGTCAATGTCGAGATACAGAATCGCAATTCAGCTTCTTTATTGTGGTGGATGAAGAACATCATCGCCATGCGCAAGCGCCTCAAGGCTTTCAGCCAGGGTAATATTGAATTCCTGGAGCCGGCCAACAGCAAGGTGCTGGCATTTATCCGCGCCCATGAGGGCGAAAGCATCCTGGTACTGGCCAATTTGTCGAAGCATTCTCAAGCGGTATCTTTGGATTTAGCCCGCTTTAAGGGCATCCGGCCGATGGAGATTTTTAGCCAGAACAAATTCTTTGAAGTAGGGGAGGAGCCCTACCACTTTACCTTGGGCCCCTACGGCTACTACTGGCTGGTGATGGAAAAAGCCGAGGAGAGCACCGACCCCTCGAAAGAGCGCCCCATCGCCGATTTGGAGGCCGATGTGGAATGGGCGGGCTTTTTTGATAGTTATAGCGCCAAACGGCAATTTGAAAAGAAGATACTGCCTGCCTACCTCAAGTCTTGCCGCTGGTTTAGCGGCAAGTCTAAGCATATCGTCTCGATTAATATCGAGTACTTCCCCAGCGTCCGTATTGAGGCCTCGATAGCCTATTTCCTGAATGTCAATATCCGCTATACCGATGGTTTGCCGGAAACTTATTTCCTGCCGGTGGCTTTCATCACCAATGCCGAGCGGGTGGTGCGCTTCCTGAAAAACGAAACCCAAAGCGTAGTTTCCTACCTGAAAACCCCTTCAGAAGAGGGCATCATCATCGACGCTATTTATGAAGAGGGCTTCCGCAACGAGCTATTCTGGCTCATCAAGCAGAACGGGAGGGTCAATGTAGCTGGCGGGCAACTGGTGTTTGAAGCCGGCAAGATACTGGATGAATTGGAGATGGAGAAAGAGGATATCGTTTCGGAAGTGCTGCGGGCCGAGCAGAGCAACACCTCGGTCATCTTCAATAGCCAGTTTTTCTTTAAAATATACCGCAAGCTTGATACGGATATCAACCCCGATCTGGAGCTGGTGCGTTTCCTTTCGGAAAAGACGGCTTTTGAAAACTCCCCCCGTTATGGCGGGGGCATCCAGTTTGAGAACCAGCAGGAAAAGGCGTACACTATCTTGGGCTTGCTGCAAAACAAGATACCCAACCAAGGCGAAGCCTGGACGATGATGCTAGAGGAGCTACGGCTCTACTACGACCGGGTGTTGGACAAGGGCGAGCGCGGCAAGCCCGCCCCGGCGCTGGTGCGCAAGCCGCGCCTGGCTTTCGAGGATCTGCCCGCGCGCCTGCAGAAGCTTATCGGCAATACGGTTTATGAACGTGCCCGGCTGTTGGGCCAGCGTACCGCTGAGATGCACATCGCGCTCGCCTCCAATTCCATCGAACCCGATTTTTGCCCCGAGCGTTTTACGCAACATTACCAGCGCTCTGTCTACTCCCAGCACCGCAAGCTAGCCAATGAAAAGCTCGGAGCGCTGGAGCAGCGCCTGGCCAGCTTGCCCGAGCACATCGCCGAGGAGGCTCGGCAGATACTCGCAATCAAGGAGGACATCCTGGCGTGCTTTGCCGAGATTTACAGCCGCAAGATCGAGGCGTCCAAAATCCGGGTGCATGGCGACTACCACCTGGGCCAGGTGCTATTCAACGGCCGCGATTTTTTTATCATCGATTTCGAGGGCGAGCCGATGCACTCCATCAGCGAGCGGCGCCTCAAGCGCACCCCTTTTAAAGATGTAGCGGGCATGATCCGCTCTTTCCATTATGCCGCCTACGGCCAGTTGGCCCTCAGCCCCAACTATCGCAAAGAGGACTTGCCGCTGCTGGAAAGCTGGGCCAACCAGTGGTTCCACTATACCAGCCAGGCTTTCCTCTCCGCTTATCTCGATCAGGCAGCCGGCCATAGCTTTATCCCCAAAGATGAGAAAGCGCTACAGCTCCTGCTGCGCACTTACATCCTGGAAAAAGCCATTTACGAAGTGGGGTATGAAATGAATGCCCGCCCGGAATGGTTGCGCATCCCGATCAAAGGGGTGCTCTATGCGATGGAAGGCCTGGTTAAAAAAAGGAAAAATTAGTACAGCAATGTAAAAAAAAGCTATCTTTCCAGCTAGAATCAGGTACAATGCTATCGAAAAAATCAAAATACGCCATCAATGCCCTCCTCTACATCGCGCGTCATGCCGAGGAGGGGCGCCCCGTACTGGCTTCTGAAATTGCCCAGCATGAAAAAATCCCCCACAAGTTCCTGGAGGCTATTCTGCTGGATTTAAAAAATGCCGGCATGTTGCGCAGCAAGCGCGGCCGCAATGGCGGGTACTTCCTTAAGATGCAACCTGAGGAGATCAACCTCATCACGGTCATGCGCTTGTTTGATGGCCCCATCGCCTTGCTGCCCTGCGTCTCGCTCAACTATTACGACCGCTGTGATGAATGCCAGGACGAAAAGACCTGCGGCATCCGTACCGTTTTCCTTTCTATCCGCGACTTTACCCTGGATACCTTGCGCAACAACACCCTGGCGATCATCCTGGAAAAAGAGAAAAACCTGAAAACAACTGAATGAGCGTTTGCTGCGTTATGCTCTGGAATTTAAAAAAAGAACCATGAAACTAAATTTCCTTTTATCTCTGATCCTGGCGGCCGGCCTGAGTTTGCCAGTTGCTGCCCAAAGCCTGATGGACAAGCTCGCCGATGAAGCCTGTGCCTGCATCTCCAAAAAAGATGTGGACAATATGGACAGCGAAATGCTTCAAATGCAATTGGGCCTCTGCATTATGGAAGCCGTGAGCAAACACGAAGCCGAATTCCAAAAAGAATACGGTAACATGGACCCCAGCAACGCGGAAGCCATGTCTTCCCTGGGCGAACAAATCGGCATGAAAATGGCTTTCAAGTGTCCGGCTATCTTGATGAAAGTAGCTGCTATCGAAACACAGGTAGAGGTTAAACCGCTTGCGGCAGCGCCAGTGGAAGAGCTCACGGGTACACTCAAAGCCATTGATTCCAGTGGCGAATTTGCCCAAATCACGGTGCTGGATGATGCCGGCCGCACGCACAAGCTGCTCTGGCTCCGCTACTTTAAAGGCGATACCCGCTTGATCAACGAACCCAGTAAGGTAATCAACGCGAAGGTGCGGCTGAAGTACGAAAATGTGGAGGCCTATTCGCCCAAGGCCAAGGAATATTTCAACCGCAAAGAGATCCGCGAGCTGGAATTTCTGCGGTAGCCCTGCCTCACTTACCTTAGGCTTCTTGCGATGGGCCCTTGTGGGCAGGAGTGCCATTTTTTAGCCCGCAAATATACCCATCGCAACAAGCCATCACCCTAACCCCCCTCTGCCATGCTACGATTTCTTGTGTTTGTCCTCCTATTTGCGTTCAACTTTATGCCTCTGGCTGCCCAGCCGCTCTTGTCCGCAGATAGCCTGCTGGCGCACCTCAAGGAGCTTTCCAGCGACCGCTACGAAGGCCGGCGCACCCAGGAAGCCGGCAATTTGCTGGCTGGCGAGTACATCCGGCAGCGCTTCCAGGGCATTGGGCTGCTACCTTTCTCCGATTATTTCCAAAGCTTTAAATTCTACAACCGTTGGGCGAAGGCGGCCATAAGCGGGCGGAATGTAGTCGGGTATATCAAAGGGACAGCTCGTCCCGATCAGTACATCGTGCTAAGTGCGCACTACGACCATGTGGGCGTGCAAAAAGGCGAGATTTATAATGGTGCGGACGACAACGCCTCCGGCACTAGCGCGCTCATCGAGTTGGCCCGCTACTTCCGCAAACACCCGCCCCAGCACTCTATCATCTTCGCTGCTTTTGATGCCGAAGAGCTGGGGCTACAGGGCGCTGCCGCATTTGTGGACGAACCGCCCGTGCCGCTGGAAAACATCCTCTTCAATCTGAATATGGACATGATTGGGCGCAACGCCAACGATGAGCTCTATGTCTGTGGCACTAGTTATTATCCTTTTTTCCGGGCACCCCTGGAGGAACTGGCCCACCAAAGCCGCTTGTCTATTTCCTTCGGGCATGATGGGCCCCCGGATGATTGGACCAACTCTTCCGATCATGCGCGCTTTCACCGTCAGGGTATCCCCTTCCTCTATATCGGGGTGGAAGACCACGAGGACTATCATCGCCCCAGCGATGTGTTTGAAAAAATCAAGCCGGTTTTTTATATCGATGCCGCCAACTACATCCTCCAGAGCTTGTGCTGGCTGGATGAGCATTGGGCTGAACTGGATGCTGCCTCTAATGGAACGAAGTGACATCTCGCCTGAACGTGGTGAAGCGGGAGTCGGTTAGCCCTGTTGTTTTTAGCGTCCACATGCCCTCAATGGTGGGCTTGGCGCGCCCTCCGGGCGCGGCGAGAGGTTTTTTAGCCACGGATTTCACGGATGCTCACGGATTGGCCGGGTGGCCAGCCCGTGAGAAGAGTAGGGCTGGAGGCGGGAGGGGGGCGACTGGTTCTGTTTCTTGGCATCTTTAGCTTGGGCGCGCGCAAGATGTAACCATGCCTGGCTCGGGGGCGGCAGATTACACCTCGCGCTGCTTGCGCCAGCCGCTTTCCCAAGCCGTGCACAGGCCGTAATGAGCTAGGGGGCATCAGATGCCAAGCGGGGATAAGAAACCCAAAGGGCTACTTCTGGAATTTGGTCAACACCATGTAGCTTTCCAGATTGCCTTTCTTATCGTAGTTTTCCGAGCGCACCACGCCCACGCCTTCAGCGTAGTAATCGATGGAAGACAGCGTTTTGGAAATCATCATCTTCACATTGGTATCCTGGCTGATTTTATAGCAGTCGAAGGTGCCAGCCGGGGTCGTGATATTTTCGCGCCCCAGTACCTTGCGGTTGGTGATGGTCACCGTCATATTGACGATATTGATACCGCTGGAAGCGGCGCGGATATTGGTAGAAGCATCGGGCAGTTCCTGGCCGACCTGCAGTTTTCCGGGCAACACCAGGTCGGTGCCTTCCATGGTCACTTCCATATTGGCGAAGGACTGTTGCATCGCTGCATCGAGCATGCTGCTGGCGTCCATGATGATTTTGCCGCCTTCGCAGCGCACGTCATAGGTGCCGGAAAAGGCCTCTTTGCCTTTATCATCGGTGGTTGAAGATTTGATGGTCGCTTTGATGCCCTGGCTGGTGTTTTCTACGGCCTGGACTTCGGTACTGGTAGAGCCTTCTGCTTTGTCTTTTTTGTTGTAAGACGTATATTCCAGCTTAGTGCCCTCTCTTAAAGGGTAGTAGATGGAGCAATCATCCTGGGCTTGTAGCTGGATAGCAAAAAGGAAAGCGAATAAAATCAGCAGTTGGGACTTCATAAACGGTTATTGGTTTTGGTTGAAAAATCGATGTGGTTTGTCGGCTGCCTTCTCCTTTTGTTCATAAACAGGATGAGCAAGCGTAAATCCTACTAGAGGCAAAGTTAATATTTTTTGGCGACTATTTTGTGGTTTCTGATGCCGTAAGCACCGGCATGGCCCTCCAGGGGCAAGAATAGCCTTGCTCTCGAAGGGCGAAAAGCTCAGACCCCCACGACTAACTGGACAGACATTAACTATCAGCCCCCCCGTATTCTTTTCCAGCCGTTTGCCAAAAAGTGATGAAGAGGGCGGCAATAACCGGGCCGAGCACGAAGCCGCTCAGGCCGAACCAGCCCAGGCCTCCCAGTGTAGCGATGAGCACCAGGTAGTCGGGCATTTCCGTATCGCGGCCTACCAGGATGGGGCGCAGCAGGTTGTCGATCAGGCCGATGCCCAAGGCGCCTACGATGGTCAGGATGGCTGCTTTACCCCATAGCCCCTGGACCGCCAGGATGATGGCGGCAGGCCCCCAAACCAAGCCGCTGCCCGCCACGGGTAAAAGGGAGAGGAGGGTCATGATCACGCCCCAGAAGATCGCGCCATCTATCCCCAGTAGCGCAAATATAATCCCTCCCATTGAGCCTTGTACGATAGCGACGATGAGCGTCCCTTTCAGGGTAGCTCGCGCTACACTGTTGAAGCGGTTGATTAATAAGCGCTCCCAGTTATTCCCAAAAGGGAGGACGTTGATGATGGCGCGCTCGATTTTCCGGCCGTCGCGCAGGAAGAAGAACAGCATGTACATCATCAGGAAAAGATTAGCTATCAGGATGATGGCATTCTGGGTATAACCGAGCATGCGGTCGGCTATAGCCCGAGCGGCAGTGATGGCAAAGTTGCGGAGGTTCTCGCGGATGTCTTCCACCGGCATGCCGATTTTGTTGAGCACTTTTTCCAGATGCGGGATGTTCTCTTCAACAAATTGAATGACTTTGGTCAAATCCCATTGGCCAGACTCAATTTTGCGGTAAACGCTGATGCTCTCGTTGATCAAGGCCAGAGAGATGAAAAATATGGGCACTACCACGATCAGGACGATTAACAGGATGGACAGGGCTGCGGCGAGATTATTGCGGCCGCGGAGGCAAAGGCGCAGGAGGCGGAAGGGGCGTTGGAAGATGAGGGCCAGGAGGGCCGCCCAGAAAATTGACATGAGGAAGGGCTGGATCATGCCGAAGAAGGCAATGGTGATGCCAAATAACATCAACAAAAAGGCGGCAGGGCGGATGTAGGGATGTATGGGCATAATCCGATTTTTGCCCCAAAAATACGAGAAAAATTGAAAGCGCTGAGGAACAAGGAAAAAGCTTGCTGGCAGCTGCTGCTTTGTGGCAGTGCCAGCAAGCTTTTTTTAGAGAGAGGGCCTTAATTTTTTCGTTGGCTGGACTGCACTTTGCTGCGGCTCTTATCTGCCCGGTTATCCGCCTTATCTGCTTTGCTGTCCGATTTGATCGCTTTGCGTTGCTGCTTGAGGGCTTCAGCCCTGGCGCGGGCCGCGCTTTCGCGAGCCTCGGCAGCCTTGCGCTCGCGCTTGGCGGCGCGGAACTCATGCTTGGCATCTTTGTGGGCGCCTTTCAGCTCATCGTTGCCCTTGGCCGTTGGGGCATCTTCTTTCTTTTTCAACCCGGCAAAGGGTGCCTTGGCTTGAGCCGGCGCGGGCGCTTCGTTTTTGGGCGCTTCGCGTTTGAAGATTTGCGCTTCAGCGGGTACTGCTGCTGCGGCCAGGAAAAACAAGCTCAGGAAAATCACTACGCTGTACTGCATGTTCATCTTACGTTTTTGGTTGTTATTAGAGCAATTTGTTCATTAACGTCGAAACCTGCTGTATTCTTATATCGCATCGCTCGCCGCGGCTATAGTCTGCCAAGTCAAAATTCATGAATTTTGACTTGGCAGACTATAAAGCTACTGTGCGGGGTCCAGCTTCACGTTAAACTCTATTTCCGACTTGCCGCGCAAGACGCGCACTTTTACCAGCTCGCCGGGTTTGTACTTTTCCAGAGCCAGCAGCAGGTCGTTGTTCGATTTGATGCGTTCGGTGCCCAGTTGGACGATGATGTCGCCCATGTCGATGGCGCCAGAGCGGTCGCGGGTAGTGGGCTTGATGCCAGCTTTCTGTGCAGCGCTGCCTTCTACCACATAAATGACCAGGGCACCTTCCAGCCCCAAGCGGGTGACGAGCTGCTGGCGGGCAAGCTCCACTCCTAGCGATGGGCGCTTGAGCTCGCCGTATTTAATCAGTTCGGGCACGACCCAGCTGACTACATCCACCGGGATGGAAAAGCCGATGCCCGCTGAGGCGCCGGAAGGGCTATAAATTGCCGTATTGACGCCGATGAGGCGGCCGGAGGAATCCAGTAAAGGGCCACCGGAATTGCCGGGGTTGATGGCGGCATCGGTTTGGATGACATCGCGGATGGGGATACCTGCAACAGATTGGATTTCCCGGCCCAGGGCGCTGACGATGCCAGTGGTTAGGGTCTGGTCCAATCCAAAAGGATTGCCGATGGCATAAACGGACTGCCCCACGCGTAGGTTTTCGGAGATACCGACTGGTATGGGCTGTAGCGCCTTGGCCGGGGCTTCAATCAACAAAACTGCCAGGTCTTTCTCCGGGGCGACGCCGACCAGCCGGGCTGGCCAGGCCGAGCGGTCGGCCAGGGTCACCATAGCACGGTCGGCACCCTGGATGACGTGATAATTAGTGACGATGTGCCCCGTTTTGTCCCAAACGAAAGCGGAACCATTGCCGCGCGGGATTTCAGTGACATTGCGCGTGAAATAATCCGTGCGCATCACTGAGGTATTGATAAAGCAGACCGAGGGGGCTGCTTCTTCAAACAAGCGGATGGTGGCTCTTTCGGCGGAATTAAGGCGGCTATCGGGGCCTGCCTCGCTCGTGCCAGGGAAGGAAGCGTTGGCAGGCGTGCCCTCGCCCCGGCTGCCTTGGCCTTGATCAGCCGGTTCTTCCATCTTGGGCCCATCATGCGGCTTGTCTTTGCTTTTCCAGGCGACGCCGCCAAGGAAACCCAGTGCCAGCAGGGCGATCCAGAGTAAAATACGGGATTGGTTTGCCATAGTATTTCAGTTAAGTTTTTGTAGATTTGATTATAGAAACAAAAACGGGCAAAATTAGTGCTATCTTTCGGGGCAAAAAGTGGCAGGTTTTAAGGCTTGCCATCGTCGTGCCTGCTAATTAAAGTTGCGAGTATATTAAAAGCAAATATCTGGAGGACATTATAGAAATGCCGCACAATGCGCTCCCCTTGTGGAAGCAAATCGGATATGCCACTGGCATGTTGGGCTGGTCTATTATGATTAATATCATCGCGGTCATGCTCATCTATTTTTATGTGCCGCCCTCCAATTCGGGAATGGGGTTGCTAATCCCCCAAGCGACTATTTTTGGGGTGTTTACTTCACTTTCTTTGATTGCGGCCAGCGGCCGGCTACTGGATGCGATTACGGACCCATTGCTGGCTTCTTTCAGCGATCGCTCGCAGCACCCCAAGGGGCGCCGCTTGCCATTTATGAAAATGGCCATCCTGCCTTCGGTATTATTTGGGTTGTTGATTTTTGTGCCGCTGGAATATTTGGAAAGCTACCGCAACGTCTGGTGGCTGATGTTCATCCAGGCTGCTTTTTACGTGTCGATCACCGCTTACATCATCCCTTACAATGCCTTGCTGCCTGAGCTGGCACCAGATGCGGAATCCAAAGTCAGGCTTTCCACCTGGCTCTCCCTGGCTTTTGTGGTGGGGATTATTTTCTCTTCCCAGGCCCCGGTCATCGCCGATTTGATAGAGCATATTTTCCACATTAACCATCGCCATACCGCTTTCCAGCTCTCTATCGGGAGTTTGTTCGTATTGGGGGGCTGCTTCATGCTGATCCCGGTATTGACTATTGACGAGCGGCGCTACTGCAGCGGAGCGCCGACTTCGGTGCCTTTGGTTCCTGCTCTAAAGCACATTTTATCCAACCGCAACTTCCTGGTTTTCATCACGGCTGACTTATCTTATTTTGTGGCCATCACGGTCATCAGCAGCAGCATGCTCTATCTGGTGCGCTCGCTATTATTTCTGGAAGAAGCTATCGGCGGGCAAGTGATGGGGGTGATGGTGTTATCCTCTTTGCTATTCTACCCTCTGGTAATCCGGTTGGCTGGCCAGCTGGGCAAACGCAAGCTGGTGATGTGGTCGTTGTTTTTTCTGGGGTTATTGCTGTTGGGGATGTCTTTTCTGGGGAAAATTCCTTTGCCGCCAAAGACTCAAATCTTCGGTTTTGCCATTTTGGCGGCCATTCCCGGCGCTTTCCTGGGTATCTTGCCCTATGCCATCATTGCCGAAATATCGGAACGAGATGGCCAGCATACCGGCGAACAGAAAGAGGGCATGTTCTTTGCGGTGCGCAATTTCTCGATCAAGCTGGGGCAGACGATCGGCATTATGGGCTTTGCCATCCTCACGCTGTGGGGTAAAGACCCCCACGATGATATGGGCATCCGCCTGGCGCTGGTATTTGGCGGCTTGCTCTGCCTGGTTGCCGGCTTAATCTTTACCCGTTTTCGCGAATAATCAGGTTTTGCGCTTTTTCTTTTTGGCTGCCGGGAAGAGCACGTTGTTCAAAATGAGGCGGTAGCCCGGCGAGTTGGGGTGTAGGCTCAGGTCCGTTTCCGGGTCGTGCACGTAGTGGCGATAATCCTCCGGATCGTGTCCGCCGTAGAACGTCCAGAAGCCCTGGCCATAATTGCTGTGGATATACCGAGCCTCCTTTAGCGGCTTATTGTCGCCCAGGATGGTTGCACTGGATTTGATGTATTCCTTGAGGAAACCCGTTGTCTGCCCCATGAAGCCCTTCACGGTGCGAGTGTGGTTTTGAGTCAGCATGGTGGGCACGGGGTCCCACTTGGCTGAGTAGTCGAAGAGGGTGAAATAATCCTGTTCAGGATTGATATTGCGGCCGCGGGAATGGTCGATAGTAGAGTATTCATACTCCAGTGGGTTGCGGATGAGCTCAAAGTTCTCAAAGGCAAAGGTCTTGCTAAAATCGAGTTTGCTCTGGGCATTGGGGTCGGCTGGGTCGCCATCGTACATTTCGGCGCAGATGTCCACGCCTTCGGCTGCCAGGGCGATATCGTAAGTATCGGTAGCTGAGCACATGGCAAACATAAAACCGCCGCCCACCACGTATTCCTTGATGCGCTTGACTACGGCCAGCTTCAATTGGGATACTTTATTATAGCCCAGCTCGCTGGCCAAAGCCTCCATGCGCCGTTGATTTTCGCGATACCAGGGCTGGGTGTGGTAAGTGCGGTAAAAGCGGCCATACTGCCCAGTGAAGTCTTCGTGGTGCAAGTGCAGCCAGTCATATTTGACCAATTCGTCATTGATTACTTCCCGGTCATAAATAGTGGTGTAGGGGATTTCGGCATAGGTCAGCACCAGGGTCACGGCATCGTCCCAAGGCTGGATTTTTTCCCCCTGGGCATTCATGTCAGGAGTATAAACTGCTATTTTGGGCGCCTTTTCCAGCTTCATAGCATCCATGTTGACATCGGGGTTAGATATCTCATCGATGATTTTGTTGAATTGGGCATCGGCGATGATTTCAAAGCTGACGCCGCGGGTGAGGCATTCCTTTTCGAATACCCGGTTGTGGGCAAAGGCGAAACTGCCGCCTCGGTAATTGAGCAGCCACCAGGCTTCTGCGCCACCCTCCAATACCCAGTAGGTGATGCCATAAGCTTTGAGGTGGTCGCGTTGTGACTCGGCGTCCATGGGCAGTAAGATATAAGCAGCTTGCAACTGTAGGGCAAAGGCTATGAGGGTCAGCACAGCGAGAAACTTCTTCATCATGTCGTCTCAGTATTTGGTTGTACCTATCATTAACACACCAAAACGGGAAATAGTGTAAGGGGAGGGTAAAAAAAGGGATAGAATCTCTGCTCTTGGGGGCCCGGCAAAGGAATTCGATCCCTAGTGCTGTCGGCTTAGTTGGATGGGAGGCGTAGTGGGTATGTCCCAACAACTTTCGAGAAGTCTGGGGGATGGCTGGGGTAACTTGCCGAAAGTATGGTGTAGGTGCTTTTTCCACACAACCCCCGCCACTTCCCAGCCGTTATAGTAAGCCGGGGCAGAAATAGAATAGAGTGAAAATTGCTGCCAAGCGCGCAGATTTACCTAAATTCGCCACCCGAAACCCTGGAGCCAATAAAACACAAAACGTTTACATGGAAAATATCAGCTTTCAATATCCATCCTGGTATATCATCCTTTGCTTAATGCTCGGGCTGGCTTATGCCGGTGCCCTATACTACCGCAACAAAACTTTCCGGGAACAATCCCCCTGGCTGAGCCTGCTCATGGCGGGTATCCGTTTTTTGGCCGTTACTGGCATTGCGTTGCTCCTACTCGAGCCCTTGCTCAAAAGCGTCGTGCGAGAAGTCCAAAAACCAGTAGTAGTACTGGCGCAAGATGAGTCTGAGTCCATCGCCCTGGGGATGAGCGAAACCGAGCGGGCGGCCTATCAGGAAGCCCTCGAAGCGCTGCAGGATGAACTGGGTGAAACCTACGACCTCAAAACCTATGCCTTTGGCAGCAGCGTGCGCGAAGGTATCGATTTTACCTATCAGGACAAGTCTACTAATACTGCCGAGCTGCTCACCGAGGTGTATGACCTGTACAGCAACCAAAACCTGGGCGCGGTCATTTTGGCCACTGACGGGATATACAACCAGGGCAGCAACCCTTCTTATATCACCAAAAAGCTGGGCGCACCGATTTTCTCCATCGCATTGGGGGATACCACCGCCCGGCGCGACCTGCTGGTCAAGCGGCTGTTCCACAACCGCATCGCCTACCTGGGCGACAAGTTCAGTGTACAGGTGGATATTGCTGCCGAGAATGCCGTCGGCACCTCTAGCCGCCTGAGTGTATATAAAATTGAGGGTAGTGCCAGCCGATTGCTACAGCAGTTCCCGGTCAGTATCAACAGCAACGATTTCTTCGAGACCCGCGAGTTTGTCCTCGATGCCGACCAGCCTGGGGTACAGCGTTTCCGCCTGGTGCTGAGCGAAATCAGCGGCGAGGCTACTTTGGCCAACAATAGCAAAGAGATATTTGTAGATGTACTGGACGCCCGGCAGAAAATCCTCTTGCTGGCCAATGCCCCACATCCCGATCTGGCGGCTTTGAAGCAAGCCATTTCCACGAATAAAAATTATGAAGTTAAAATCGCCTACATCAACAACCTGAAGGAGGATGTGGGCCGTTTCGACTTCGTCATCCTGCACCAATTGCCGAGCCGGGCCAACGATGCGGCCGCGGTGTTCAATACGATTGCCCGACAAGATATCTCCCACCTCTTTATCACCGGGGCGCAGACGGATTATGGGCGGCTCAACCAGTTGCAAAACCTGGTCAGCATCCGCCCCGGGGGGAGCAACATCAATGAGGTTCAAGCCCGCATCGTGCCTTCTTTTGGTTTGTTCAAGCTCAGCGATGCCCTGCAGAACCAGCTCTCTAATTTTCCTCCTCTGCTGGCACCCTTTGGCGAATATCAGCTTGCCGGCGATGCCCAAGCCCTGCTGCAACAGCGCATCGGCAAGATCGATACGCCTTACCCCCTGCTGGTTTTTGGCCAACAAGGCCAGGCCAAGGCAGGCTTGCTTTTGGGCGAGAACAGCTGGCGCTGGCGGCTCTTTGACCACCTCCAAAACCGCAATCATGAAATATTCGACGAGCTGATGACCAAAACGGTGCAGTATCTTAGCCTCAAAGAGGATAAGCGCCGCTTCCGCGTCAACCTCACCAAAAATATTTTTGATGAGAACGAGAACATCTATTTTGATGCCGAGCTCTACAACGAAAGTTTCGAACTGGTCAACGAGCCCGACGCCAGCCTGATTATCACCGATAGCGAGGGCAAAGACTATAACTTTACTTTCAATAAAAGCGGCAACGCCTACCGCCTCAATGCCGGCATCCTTCCCGTGGGCAACTACACGTTTAAGGCTGCTACGGTTTACAGCCGCGAAAACCTCAGCTATAGCGGCCAGTTTAGCGTGCAGCCCATCCAACTGGAATCTTATGCCAGCCGGGCTGACCACAATATGCTGCGCTTGCTCAGCGAGGAGTTTGGTGGGCAAGTGTTTTTCCCCGCCGAAATCGGCCGTATCGCCGAGCTCATCCGTAGCCAAGGCACCATTAAGCCGGTCATTTACGAAACTTCTAAAACCCAGCCCGTCATCAACTACAAATGGCTTTTCTTCCTCCTCCTTATCCTGCTGTCGCTGGAATGGTTCTTACGGCGGTATTTCGGAGGTTATTAAGGGATGCATAGGTAGGGCTGGGTCGATCGAGATGCTTACCGGGGGGCAAGCCGAAAAATGGGTGTTAGGGGGCATTGAGCCGGGAAGACAGGAGGCGCAGCTTGGCGGAGTAAGCTACTTTTTTGGATAAGACAAAAGCATTCCAGCATGTTTAAAATTAACGATTCGGTCAAAGTGAAAACAGGGATTAAAGATCCCGATACAGGGAAATACGACATGAGCCACTGGCAGGGGCGCGTCTGTGAAATCGAAGAGGTGGAGGGCTATCCGCCAGTGATTACCATCGCTTGGGATAGCCTGACGCTGAAAGGCATGCCCAAATCGTTTATCGAAGAAAGCATCCGGGATGGCTATGCTTTTGAGGAGATGAACCTGTATGTACGTGATGTAGAACGCACCGAGCCGCGGGATATGCTCCACGACAGCAGTGAAATTGTCCGTTCGTTGGAAGAGTTGTTTGCGTGGGTGGAGGCCGGAAAACAGGCTAAGCGGATACAGGCAGTGGAGGATGCTTGCTTAAACGATTTTGACCTCATCCATCATTGGTTCACACATCTGTACAGAAACATGGAGATACCCTGCAAAGTGATCTACAAGGGCGGCTCCAATCCCGACCTTCGGGCAGGCATAGAAATCACCATCAATGGCCTTTTGGATGCCAATGACAAAGCGGGGGTAATCGGTTCTGCCATGCTCAACCGGCGTTTGGTTCAGGTGCGGCTTTGTGAAATAGAGCCAGCCGAAAAAACGCAAGGCACCGAGGCCCTGGAGGATTATGTGGTTTGGTTTGCTAACCGCTAAGCCCATGGCTTTACCTCAAATGGGCCCTTTAAAAGCCGGCGCTGCGCTATAGCGTTCTACGAAAGCTTTCATCTCATCTACCATCTCGGGAGAGCCAATGGCGATGGTGTTGCGCTGATGCAGGTGTTGCACCGGCAAATCCAAGATGCGTTCCAGTTGGCAGGTGATGGCCTTTCCGCCGGCTTGCTCTACGATGTAGGACAGTGGGTTGCACTCATACACCAGGCGGAGTTTGCCCTGAGGGTACTTCCGGGTGTTGGGGTAGAGGAAAATCCCCCCTTGCAACATAATGCGGTGGATGTCAGATACCATCGAGCCGATATAGCGCTGTTTGAAATTCGAATCGGAGCAATGGTCGATATAACGGCGCATCTCCACGTCGAATTTGAGATAGTAGCCCTGGTTGACGGAGTACTGCTCGCCGCGTTTGGGGATTTTGACGTCGCGGTGAGAAAGGCAGAACTCGCCGATCGTGGGGTCGAGCGTAAAGCCGTTGACTCCACGGCCGGTGGTGTAAACCAAGATGGTGGAGGTGCCGTAGAGGACGTAGCCAGCGGCCACCAGTTGGGTGCCAGGCTGGAGGAAGTCTTCAAGTTGGCAGGGCCCTTCCGGGTCGCTGACCCGCCGGTAGATGCCAAAAATGGTGCCTACCGATACGTTGACGTCAATATTGGATGAGCCGTCCAGCGGATCGAAAACCACCACGTATTTGGAAGGTTTAGAGCCCAGCGACTGGATGGGGATGAAATCTTCGAGCTCTTCAGAAGCGATCCCACAGCATTCGCCGCTGTTTTTCAGGCAATCGATGAGTTTGTCATTGGCGTACAGATCCAGTTTTTGCACATTTTCGCCGGAGGCATTCTCCTCGCCGGCCATGCCGAGGATATTGACCAGGCCAGCCTTGTTCACTTCGCGGTTGACGATTTTGGCAGCTACGCCAATGTCTCGCAGCAAGCCCGTCAATTCGCCGGAGGCAAACGGGAAGTCCTTCTGCCGGCGGATGATAAACTCATCTAAGGTCACGATTTGGTTCATGTTGGTCAGGTTTGTTTTACAAAGCATAAAGATAAGCTTTGTAAGCCGGAAAGCTAAGGCGGAGAGGAGTTTTTTTGGCGGTATCCCGCCATTATCTACCCGCTCGCCACCGCCTCCTATTCCGCCTCCCTTTTCTCGCTTGCGACCCATCACAACAAATTTCCATCAAATGGGTTAATAGAATATTGTGCCGGTTTGAGTCGCAAAAAAAAAACCGGCCTGGATAAACCCGATTGCATTGAAAGACCTGGCCTACATCAATAAATATTTTTACCGCTACCGCGGGCGCTTACTGTTGGGCATCATTTTCGTGTCGCTCTCCAACTATTTTCGGGTATTGCAGCCCCAGATGATCCGGGAGGCGCTGGATCTGGTGGTAGAAAATATCAGCCTATACGGCCTCTCCCAGGGTTTTAGCCTCCAGCCCGAGTTGTTCAAGGTGCTCGGTAAAACCCTTCTTTACTTCGGCCTTTTAGTGCTGCTGCTAGCCCTGCTCATGGGGGTTTTCATGTATTTGATGCGTCAGACCATCGTGGTGATGTCACGCCTTATCGAGTACGACATGAAAAAGGAGCTCTTTGCCCATTACGAGAAACTGGACCTGGCATTTTACAAGCGCAACAATACCGGCGACCTCATGTCGCGCATCACCGAAGACGTCTCCAAAGTGAGGGAGTACCTCGGGCCGGCAGTCTTGTACGGGATCAACCTGGTCACGCTCTTCGTCCTGACCATATACTTCATGCTCAGCGTGAGCGTAGAGCTGACGCTGTACGCCATTTTGCCGCTGCCGCTGCTATCCGTTTCCATCTACTACGTCAGCACTTTAATCCACAAGAAAAGCGAAGCCATCCAACGGCAATTGGCGGTGCTGAACAGCAGCGCGCAAGAGGTTTATTCCGGCATACGGGTGGTCAAATCTTATGTACAGGAAGGGGCGATGGGGCGTTTTTTTGCCGGGCTGAGTGAAGACTATCGGCAAAAGTCGCTATCGCTGGCCAAAGTCGATGCTTTTTTCTATCCACTAATGATCCTGCTCATCGGCGCCAGTACGGTCATCACGGTCTATGTAGGCGGTTTGTTGGTGGTCAAAGGCAGCCTCAGCGCGGGTAATATCGCCGAGTTCGTCATCTACGTCAACATGCTTACCTGGCCGGTGACTGCCATTGGCTGGATTGCCTCGATTGTGCAGCAGGCCGCCGCTTCGCAAAAGCGCATCAACGAATTTTTGAGCACCAAGCCCCAGATCGCCGATGCTGGCGGCCCGCAGGCCGCTGCGCCCCTGAAAGGCGAAGTTGAATTTGAGCAGGTGTCCTTTACTTACCCTGATACGGGCATACGGGCCCTGAAAGATATCAGCTTCCGCTTGGAACCCGGCCAAAAGATGGCCATTATCGGCCGCACTGGCTCGGGCAAGACTTCGGTGGCAGATTTGCTGGTGCGCATGTATGACGTGACGCAAGGGGCGATCCGCATTGACGGGCAAAACATCCAAGAGCACTCCTTAGCCAACCTGCGTCAGCGCATTGGTTACGTACCCCAGGATATGTTCCTTTTTTCAGACAGCATCGCCGGGAATATCGCCTTCGGGCGCCCCGATGCCAGCCGAGAGCAGATTGAGGAATACGCCCGCCATGCCGCCATCTACGACGAAATCGCTAGCTTTCCCCGAGGTTTCGATACCTTGGTAGGTGAGCGTGGCGTCACGCTTTCTGGCGGGCAAAAACAGCGCATCTCTATCGCCCGTGCTTTTGTGAAAGAGCCCGATATCGTCATCCTCGACGACTGCCTCTCCGCCGTGGATACCAAGACAGAGAAAACTATTCTGGGCCACCTCTCCGGTGCCCTGGCCGATAAAACGGCCATTATCATCACCCACCGCATTTATGCCTTGTTGCAATTTGACAAAATCATCGTGCTGGAAGACGGCCTGATCGCTGAGGAAGGTACCCACGATGAGTTGCTGTTGCACAAAGGGTATTACTACGACCTCTTCGAAAAACAGCGCCTCGAAGAGGCAGAGGTGGTAGAATGAGCACAGGTAGCGCATCGGGCAGGATTTGAAAATTAAACTTGACTTGTTCGATTTTTTTTCGTATATTAGCGGGTATCCAAGAATCAGATGGAAACAAGGCTTTTAAAAGCCGTGTTTTTTCCCCAGTGCTGGCTTGATGCTGGCAACACCCAAATCGCGAACGCTTATTCCCCGCCTTTTCGGAGATTTTTGGCCAAAGTCTTAGGGATGTTATTAACTAACCAAAAGATATAGCCATGAAAAACTTACTGTCAAGATTCAGCGCCCTATTGTTGCTATCCGCCTTGGTAGCGGCTAGTTGTGAGCAAGCCGATCAACTGCCTGATTTGGGGCAAAATCCAAACTTCATCGTCGACTACAGTGAAATGGCTCCCCACCCCGGTGGTATCTGCGAGCTTCCCCCCTGTGCCATCGCTATCGCTCAGGCAGAAGTACGCCTTTTAGAAACAGCCGAGGACCACTGTGGCAGGCTGGTCATCGCCGTGCCATGCTGCGACCAGGGGATGCCAGTGATGGCTGCTTTACAATACGAGACTATGTGCGCGGCCAAAATACCATCCTACTTGCCTGATACCCAAGCCCTGCCCCTGGAGGCTAATAGCTATGGCATAGAAGTGCGCCGTTCGGACTGCTATGCCGGCGGCACCAGCCTGGAAGTGGTCTTCCTCGAGACTGGTACGCCCCTGCCCATTGGCCCCTTCTTGTTCTATTGGTGGATAGACGGAGAATACGCCGGCGCTAATATCCGCCTGGAATGTGCCCAGGGTAAAGTAGCCTGGCTGCTCCTCATCAACGCCTGGGAAGGTGATAAGTATTTCTACGAACTGCCCCTGCACGATATTACGGTGGAGAAGTAGCCCAGGAATGTCAGGAAGCAGGAAGGGGCGCTGTACTTGCGCCCCTTCCTGCTCTTCTGCCTATAAAACCAGCAGCATTCTGGTATAACCTCCAAGCTTGCTTATCTTTGCTGGAAAAAAAATATGATAGTAGTAACCGGAGCGGTGGGCTTTATCGGGAGTTGCCTGATTAAAAAGCTGAACGATGAAGGCCATAGTGGCATCATCGCTGTAGATGAGTTTAGCCATGAAGCCAAGAACCGCAACCTCGAGGGTAAGCAGATTGCCGAGCGCATCCACCGCAACGACTTCCCGGGCTGGCTCTGGGAAAAGCACGATCAGGTAGATGCCATCTTTCATATTGGAGCGCGCACGGATACCACCGAAAAGGATTGGGATATCTTCCAGGAGCTCAACCTGGACTACAGCAAAGCGCTCTGGGAGCTATGCGCTCAGCATGGCATCCCTTTTATTTATGCCTCTAGCGCCGCCACGTATGGGCTGGGCGAGCTGGGTTATGAGGACGATCACGAAGTAGTGAGCCGCCTGCACCCCCTCAACCCTTACGGAGATTCGAAAAATTTGTTTGACCAGTGGGCTTTGCAGCAAGAGCAGCAACCACCCCAGTGGTACGGACTGAAATTTTTCAACGTTTATGGCCCCAATGAATACCACAAAGGGCGCATGGCTTCGGTCATTTTCCATACGGCCCGCCAGATCAAGGCCACGGGGGGCATGAAGCTCTTCCGCTCCCACCGCCCCGACTATGCCGACGGCCAGCAGAGCCGCGACTTCGTCTATATCAAAGATGTCATTGAGGTGATAAACTGGCTGTGGCAGCACCGGCCAGCCAACGGCTTATACAACCTTGGTACTGGCCAGGCCCGCTCTTTCCAGGACCTGGCAGAAAACACTTTCCGGGCCATGGGGCTACAGCCCAATATCCAATATGTCGATACCCCGGAAGACATCCGCGATACGTATCAGTACTTTACCCAAGCCAATATGGCCAAGCTGCGCGAGGCTGGCTACGAGGCACCTTTTTATTCGCTGGAGGCGGGTATTGAGGACTATGTGCGGGAGTATTTACGGGAAGAGCGCATCTATTAGGCTTGTTGCGATGGGATTTGCCTGGAGGCTTTCTTTGTGTAGCTGCTCCCATCGGTTTGGTGCTCGTGCCGCTAGGGAGCATTAAGCTCTCCATCTCCTATCAAAGGCAATGCCATAAAGAAAGCCGTGCCCTGGCCTTCAACTGTTTCAAAATAGAGTTGGCCGCCAGCCATCTCCACGATGTCGCGGCACATGGCTAGCCCCAGGCCCATGCCCGAGGATTTGGTGGTGAAATTGGGCTGGAAGACCTTGTCGCGTAAGGCTTCGGGTATGCCAGCGCCATTGTCCCGTACGGCGAGCAAGGCGAGCTGCCTCTGGCGTTGAAGCTCCAGGCTAATCAGCCCACTACGATCCTCGGGGATGGCCTGGAGGGCGTTTTTCACCAGGTTGTTCAGCACCCGGATGAGTTGATTTTTGTCGGCAAATACCAGCAAGCTATCTGTGGGCAGTTGCAGGCTGAAGCGGGTTTGGAGCTCCTGCTGCCCGGCAAAGAGGTTATAAACCGAAGTGGCGATTTCATTGAGGGCCAGCGTTTCGTTTTGGGCTTGGGGCATTTTAGCAAAATCTGAGAAAGCCGAAGCGATGCGGGCCAGCCCATCGATTTGTTCAACCAGGGTTTTGGCTACCCGTTCGATCATGCTGCGGGCGCGATCCGGGTCAGAGCGTTGTACCTGTTGGAGGTATTGGATGCTGAGCTTCATGGGCGTCAGCGGGTTTTTGATTTCGTGGGCTACTTGTTTAGCCATTTCGCGCCAGGCACCCTCGCGCTCCGATTGGCGCAGCTTAGCGGTACTTTCTTCCAGTTTGGCCGCCATGTGGTTGTACTCAGCTACCAGGCGGCCGATCTCGTCCTGGCTATCCCATTGGAGGGGTTCGTTTTTGCCGAGTTGAAAACTGCGCAGCTTTTCGCCGATGGCCATCAGGGGGCGGGCAATGGAATTGGCTACGGCAATGGCCAGCGCGCCGGCAATCAGCAGCAGGAAGACGTAGAGGTTGAGCAGAGCGCCTATAAATTCCACCACCTGCTGCTGCAGCCTCCGGTCGCCGGCGGTATAAGGGATTTGCAAAGCCCAGGCCATCTTGCCGTCGCTGCCGGGTAAAGCCAGATAAGCGGCGAGAAAAGGCAGCCTGCCAGCCTGTTCGCGCAGTACCATTGGCTTGAAGTTGTTTTGCCGAAAGGCCGCCAATACTTCGGGCCTGATGCGAGGCGCATAGTAGCCCTGTTCAAACAAGAAAGGTGCGGAACTGGCATGGAGCTGGCCGTCGGTGAGGCTGAAAAGCGATAAGTCAGCCTGATACAGCTCTGCCAGCGGGGCGAGCTGCCCGTCGGCATCGGCTTGTATGCCCTGCTGTTGCAGGTTGCGGGCAAGCTTGCCGACCATGTCAAAGAGCTGCTCCTGGTGGTTGGCAGCAAAAAGGTTTTGAAAATAGCTGACCGTAATGAGGCCGATTAGCAAAAAAGCGCCCAGCGATAAACCGATAATGGCAAACTGGATGCGATGGCGCAGGGAAGGGGTACCCCAAAAGGCCAGCCCGGCCGTAAAAGGGAAGAACCTCCTGCGCCGGTTCAGCTCCAATAGGGCAACGCTGGCAGTCATGAGCAAGGCAAAAAGGTATGAAAACAAAGACAAGGGCTTGATGTAGCCACCCAGGTCCTCTTTGACGACGATGCCGTAGGCTTCAGGGGCTGGCTGGTAGTACAAAAGCGCCAATTGGCTGCTTAGGCGTTCTTTCCAGGCTTCGCCCTGCGGCCAGTTGGCTGGGGCCAGCCAGTGGCGTTCAAACTGCCCGCGTTGTGGCAGCGCCATACCCTGGAAATAGACGAGATAATCAAAGGGGTAGCGCTGCGTCACCCCCGGCGGCAACAGCTCGTGCAAAATGCGTTCGGTGCGGCGGGGGGTTGGGCGGAAAGCGATTAGCAAGTTTTGGCTATCCAGAGCAGGGGTCAAGGCATACCAATAATAGCCATGGTTGGGGGGCAGTAGGCGCGGGTCCTGAGTGGCGGGGAGTGGGGAGGTGCCATTTACTTTGGCGAAAAGAGCTTGCGCCAGTTCCTCCCTGGGGTTTGCAGGCTGGCGGGCTAGGGGCAGAAAGGCCTCCGCCTGATAGTTTTTAGCCAGATAAGGGGAATACTGCGGCAGGGCCCGGGCCAATTCGGCGGCGGCATCGCCCTTCATCAGGCTTTGGAGCAGGAGGTGGTCGGCTTGCAGGCTGATACCCAGTGCTTGCAGCTCGGCTTCGGCCAGGCTATCGCGGGCCAGGGCCAGGCTTTGAGCAAACGCCAGCCGCTCCGAGCGGCTTTGGTCCAGGTTGTATTTGAAGAGGAATGCCGTGCCGAAAGCGGCCAACACGGCCAGCCAAAGCACCAGCCAGGCCAGGCTGGGCTGCGCCCGGTCCAGAAACAGATCGAGCAAGGCCAGGAAAAGCAGCAACATCAGGGTGAAAGGCAATAAGCCCAGGCTGGTGGGCAAAGCCGCCAGCGCCGCTATGCCGACGGCTGCGGCCAGCGCTGCGCCTTGGGCCAGCAGCCGTCGGCTGGCCGGCAATCGCATACCAGCAATGCCTTTACCAATCCAGAGGCTATATAGCAACAAGGCAATCAATAAAACCACCAGGCTGGCGATGCCAGTCAAGCTAAGTGCACTAAGGTTGAAAATATTTTTGAAATCGAACGGTAGGCCGGATTGCCGCACCAGGCTTTCCATGGCCCCATCGATAATCAGTAAAAAGAGGCCGATGCTGAGGTAGCCCAGCATAGCCAGGGCAGCTTTGGAGGGGAGGGCAGCAGGGCGTACCGGCCAATTGCGTTGCGCAAAGCTCAACAGCCAAAGCAGCAGCAGGGTGCTCAAACTCAATTGGGCTAAGCTGCCCGCACCAGCCGGGGTGCTGAATAAAGCTTGTAAGTAAGCAGGCTGATGGAAGGATATCGCCCCCGCGCCCAGCCAAACAGCGCCCGCGCCCGCCAAAGCGAGCCCCAAACCCGCCAGCGGGTGCCACCGGCGGGCTACCCACTGCCCCCCTTGCCCCAATAGCCGGATGAAGCCTAGCGCTGCCAATAGGTAGAGTGCGAAAAGCAGCCATGGCCAAGGGCCAGAGTGCGCTATAGCTACCGCATAAAAAGCGGTAGCGCCATCGCGGTAGCGGATAGGGTAGGGGGTGGGCAATTGCTGAAAGCGGGCAGCCTGCCCGGCAATAGCATCCAGGGGGATGCCAGCAACCGCTAACTGTTGAGCAGGACGAGGGTGGGCTAGCAACAGGTAAGCGCGGTCGTTTTCCTGGAAAAAAGCCGGCTGGCGATGCTGCAGCCGGCCCAGGAGCGAATCCGGGAGCAAGAGCTGGTTTTCAGTCCAAAAGGTCAAGCTGTCTTCCTGGTAGAGCCAATATGCTGTTGCCGCCCCGATGATGCTGTTGGCTTGGGGGTGGGCAAAGGTTTGCTGGCTCAGCCCCAGCCACAGGCTATCCTCGGCCAACTTGGCCCGGGCCTCCTCCAGGCTGGCTTGGAAACGCGCTTCGATGCCGGCGGCCTGCCGGGGGGATAAATCCCATATTCCGCTCAGGCTACGGGCGGCCAGCAGCAATAGTATCGCTCCCAAAGCTAGCAGGTTCCAAGGTAATCGCCGCTTGTACATGCTATACGCATACGGGAAAACGGGAAGATAGTTTCTTCTCGGGT
Source organism: uncultured Phaeodactylibacter sp. (assembly GCA_964432875.1). Taxonomy (GTDB): domain Bacteria; phylum Bacteroidota; class Bacteroidia; order Chitinophagales; family Saprospiraceae; genus JACJYE01. Next base: position 41,910 of record CAYSPJ010000025.1, read on the forward strand.
GCCTTCTTTTATGGCAGGCGCAGGGTCATATCGCCTATTGTGGAAGTTTGCCGGGCCTCAGTGCCTCGGTTTCAGGCAGGGCCGATTGGTTCTAGTGGTATAAAGCGCAACATGCAAAATACCAAATGTAAAAGGTAAAAGTGGCACACAGCGGGCTGCATCACGGGGTCAATTTTGCAATTTAAATTTCGCGGTTTTGTGTTTTGCGGTTCAAAAATTGATGCAATAATTGGCTTTATTAGAACCAATCGTGCCTCGGTTTCAGGGGGGAGCTTCGCTCCATGCCCCCCTGCCCATCATTCAATCAAGCTCACTTCTACGGCGATATGTTGGTTAGTCTCCTCGTTTTTGTCGATGCGGAAAGAGACCGTATCACCAATGAGGAGGTCGTTGAAATCCACGTTTTGTAGTTCGGAGTAGTGGAAGAAGAGGTTGTTGGGGGGGAAGCTGATAAAGCCATAGCCATCTTTGAGGGAGAGGATGGTGCTAGTCAGCAGGCTCGATTCATCAATAGCGGCTGGTATGAGGTCGTCTTTGCTGGATTCGTTGACGGGGTCGGGGCGGAAGACGAAGAGGTTATCTACCAAATGGTGGTCTTTACCCTTTTTGTTGTCGATCAGCTCGTGCATAGCCATGGGATAGGTCACTTCTTCAAGCAGGTCTTGGGAGGTACGGGTCGTGCGGTTATTGCCAAAGTCATCAACGAACTCAAAATCCCAGGCGAGGATCATCACGCGGATGCCGAGAGAATTGAGTTTGCGGGCCAGGGGTACGTAGTCGCTATCGGAAGCGATGAGCACGACGACGTCGAAGCGCTTGAACAGAGCCAGCTCGAAGACTTCGAGGGCCAGCCAGACGTCAACGCCCTTTTCGGCTTTGCGGCCGGAGAAGGTACGTAGCGGCAAGTAGTGGGTCGTAACGCCCTCCGACATGAGGATGTCTTCAAAGACCCGTTCGTAGTATAGCTGTTTGTTTTTGGCGCTGGCTTCGGAGGCGCTCAGGCGGCCGCGGAAGTAATGCGCATCCACGATTTGGAAATGGCGGGGGTGGCTGCCGTCGCCTTCCAGCTCGGCTATTTTCTGGCGGATGAAATCGTGCAGGCCTTTGATGCTGATGCGGCTCTTGCGCTCGTGCACGTAGTTGTAATAATTACTAACGTGGTAGAAGTAGTTGCCGTCGTAAAATACGGCTATTTTGGTAAGTTGGGTATTATTGGTATTTCCTATTCTCACAATTTAGCATTTTTATTTCAAGAGGCAAAGATACAAAAAGCGCTGCCGATTCCAGAGGCAGGGAGAGGAATTGCGTATCTTTGCCAAAACATGGTGACTATGAGACGGATTGCATTTTTGTGCTGTATGCTTGTGCTGCTGTCTTGCCAAAGCAAGGAGCAACCCTCCGGGCTTGTCGAAGATAGCCCGGCACCCCGCACTGCTGCCGCCCCGGCCAGCCTGGCGGTCAAACCGATTTACCGGCAGCTGTTCGACACGCATCAAAAGTATCGGGAGCCAACCATCCGGCACCGGCGTTTTAAGCATGCCGACATCGTGCCGCTCATCCAGCGCTTGCCGGCACCCTTCGAGGCTAAGGTGGCGGGCCAATCTATCGAGGGGCGAAACATTTATCAAGTCAAAGTAGGGCAAGGCCCTAAAACGGTGCTGCTTTGGTCACAAATGCACGGCGATGAGCCCACCGCCACGATGGCCCTGTTTGATATCTTCAACTTTTTCCAAGCCAGCGGCGATGAATTTGACGAGCTGCGCCAGAAGCTTCTCCAGGAGCTCACGCTCTACTTCATCCCCATGCTCAACCCGGATGGGGCGGAGAAATTCCAGCGCCGCAACGCGCTCGACATCGACCTCAACCGCGATGCCCTGCGTTTGCAGTGCCCCGAGTCACAGATACTCAAAAAAATACGCGATGCGACTCAGGCCCAGTGGGGCTTCAACCTGCACGACCAAAGCCGCTACTACGGCGCTGGCTATGAGGAGGCTACCGCTTCCATATCTTTTCTGGCCCCGGCTTTCAACTTCGACAAGGAGATCAATGAGGTGCGCGGCCGCGCCATGCAGCTCATCGTCCTTTTTGACCAGATACTACAAGAACACATCCCCGGCAAGGTGGCGCGCTATGATGACGAGTTTGAGCCCCGCGCTTTTGGCGACAATATCCAGAAGTGGGGTACCAGCACCATCCTCATCGAGAGCGGCGGGCTGGAGAACGACCCCGAAAAACAGGAGCTGCGCCGCCTGAACTACACCATCCTGATGGCGGCATTCGAGGCGATCGCTACGGGCAGTTACGCCGATGCGCGTACAGAGGATTACGAGCGCATCCCCTTCAACCGCAACAACGCCTTCCACGACCTCATCGTCCGCGAGGCCCAGTTGGAGAAAAACGGCCGCTGGTACACCCTGGACCTCGGCTTACGCCACCTGGAGGTGGATTACAATAGCTACAAGGAGGCCTTCCCCCGCGCCAGCCTGACCGATATCGGCGACCTTTCGACCTTCCATGCTTATGCGTCTTTTGATGCCCGGGGCTATCGGCTCATACCGGGCCGCACCTACAGCCAGGTACTGCCCGATATCCAGTCCCTGCGGCAAATGGATATCGGCAGCTTGCTACGGCAAGGCTTCACTACCTTTCAGGTGCAGAAGGAACCCCGCCGCAGCGAATGGGCGACGCTGCCCCTGGAGATCACCCGGCCGGGCAAGATGCCTGCCAATGAGGTGCGTCTAAATGGCAACCCTTCCCTGCTACTGCAAAATGATGGCGTTTTTCGCTATGCGCTCATCAATGGCTTCCTCTATGATTTGAAACCCGGGGGGATGCCAGAAAGGGTAGATGGCGAGTGAGTGGGGAAATCTATAGGCCGATCAGGTCTTCTCTTCGGCTGCTTGCTGTGGGCCAGGCTTAGCATCTTCTTCCCCTTCCTTGCTGCCCAGCTCATGCGTGCCCAGTTCGTATTTGCCTTTCAGATTATCCATCACCGATTTTTTCCATAGGGGGATGCCGATGAAATAAGACGCCCGCCCGAGGAGATGGGCGCCTACGGGAGCGGTGAGCAGCATAAAAAAGATGATGGCCACTACGCGGGAAGTGATCGACAAACTGCCAAAATAAATAGCCGCGCAGGCCAGCAGCAGCCCGATGCCCAGAGTGGCAGCCTTGGTCGTTACCGAAATGCGCAGGTACAAGTCCGGCATGCGTATTAGCCCAATGGCAGCCAGGAGGATAAAAATAGAGCCCAGCGAGGCCAGGCTTATAATTAGCACATTACTCATTTTTCTCGCGTTTTTCAAGGTAATAGGAAAAAGCTACCGTGCCCAGGAAAGCGATCAAGGCCAGGATCATCGCGATGTCCAGGAAAGTCGGCTGGTCGGAAACGATACTGTACACGGCAATGATGCCGATGCCGATCGTGATGAGCAGATCCAGCGCAACGACGCGGTCGGACAAGCTCGGGCCAATCAGGAAACGCACGAATACCAACACTACAGATAGCGTGAGTATCGGCAAAATGATGTAATATAAAAAATCGTATAACGTCATCTCAGTATCGATAGTAAGCGTTTTTCAAATCCATTTTTAATGCCTTGGATAAACTCCTCCTTGTCGGAAATATACATGGAATGGACGTAGAGCACTTCCCGGTCGTCAGATACATCGATGCTCAAGGTGCCGGGCGTGAGCGAGATGAGGTTGGCCAGCAAGGTGATCTCCAGATTGGTTTTGGCATCGAGCGGGACGCGGACGATGCCGGGCGTCATGTGGAATTTTGGGGTGATGACATCATAAGCCACCTCTATATTGGCTTTGATGAGCTCGTATAAAAAGAAGAAGATGAAGCCCAATACCTTCAGTACGAAAGTAAAGTATTTATCATCTCCATTGCTGCGGCTGATGATCCACATGATGGCGAAGCTCAGCAGGAAGCCAAAGATAAAGCTGGTATAGACAAAGCTCCCGGTGAGGGCTACCCAGACAAAAGTGAGCATGATGTTCATCAACAACTGTGTCCTCATGGCATTAAGTTTAAGCAGTTAAGGCAATACGGCTCTAATATACGATTTTGTATCCAAAAGCTCGGCAGCGATGCGCTCCGCGAGGATCTGCACCTGTTCTGCCGCGAAACCGATGTAGAGGGATATCAGGGCGAGCAAGGCTATCGGCAGGATAATCAAGGCCCTTTTGCCTGGCAACATTTTATCAAAATAATTGAAATGGGGCTTCTTTTCCAAGGCTTGCCCTTTTTTCCAAAACACCTCCGCCCAGAGCTTGGCAATGACGAATAAGGTGATGAAGCTCGCGAAAAGCATGGCGCCGATGAGCAGGTACTCCCCGGTATCCACTCCGGCGAGCACGAGCGAAATCTTGGGCCAAAAGCCCGACAAAGGGGGGATGCCGACCAGCGAAAATAAAGGTACCGCCAGCAGCAGCGATATTTTGGGATATTCGGCATACAAGCCTCCCAATAGCCTGATATTGTTCGTGCCTTTGATTTTGTGGATCAGCCCGGCAGCCATGAATAGATTGGTCTTGACGATGATGTCGTGTACCATATAAAATACCGCCCCGGCGAAAGCCAGGTGGGTGAACATGCCCAGGCCAGCCACCATGAAGCCGATGTGGCAGATGATGAAGTAGGAAAACATCTTGCGGATGTTGTTTTGCACCAGCGCCCCGATACCCCCGACGAACAGGGTGAGGATGGCTATCCAGATCAGCATGTCATAGAGGAAGGGGTCGCCCACAAAGACCAGGCTGAACAGGCGCAGCAGCGCATAGACGCCTACCTTGGTGAGCAGCCCGGCAAAGATGGCCGATACAGCAGCGGGCGGCGCGTGGTAGGAGGCCGGCAGCCAGAAATGCAGGGGGAAAACCGCCGATTTGATGCCAAAGCCCACAAAAAACATCAAGGCGCTTACATGCACCAGCCCCCGGTTGCTGATGCCTTTTACTTTGCCTGCCAGGTCGGCCATGTTGAGGGTGCCGACCAGCCCGTAGAGTATCGCGATAGCCGTCAGGAAAATGACCGAAGCCAGGATGTTGAGCGTGAAATATTTGACCGCGCCTTCGAGCTGCAACTTTTCCCCGCCGATAGTGATGAGCACGAAGGAGCTGATGATGATGATTTCAAACCAGACGTAGAGGTTGAAGATGTCGCCGGTGATAAACGCGCCGGTCAGGCCCAGTAGCAGGAAGTGCAGGATGGGGAAATAGCCCAGCTTCAAACGTCGGTTGTTGATGGAGCCCGCAGAATACAAGGACACCGTAAAGCCGGCCACGGCCGTAAGCAATACCAGCGTGGCCGACAAGGTATCAGCAACCAGCGTGATGCCAAAGGGGGCCGGCCAGTTGCCCGCTTGCAGGGTGATGATGCCGCCTTGCCAAACACGCCCGAATAGCGCCGCGGCAATGACTACGCCTACCAGATTGCCGGCCATGCTCAGCAAGCGCTGCAGCTTGATCTTGCTCCAGAAAAACAATAGCACTATGGCCATTAGACATTGGAACAAGAGTGGGAATAGGAGGATATGGTTGGTCATGAGTCTTCGTCAGTTGCGTTTATTTCATCCAGATCGTCCGTCCCCACCACTTTATAGGCCCGCTTGATGAGGATGATGGCAAAGGATTGTAAGCCAAAGCTGATCACGATAGCCGTAAGGATGAGCGCCTGGGGTACCGGGTCGGCAAAGGTATCCATCAATACCTTGGAGTCTTCAGGGATGATTGGGGGCTTGCCCTTCACGATCCTGCCGAGCAGGAAGATGAGCAAGTTGGCCCCATTGCCCAACAGGATGAGCCCAATGATGAGCTTCACCAAGCTGCGGCGCAGGATCATGAACACCCCTGCTGCGTAGAGCACCCCGGTCATTATGGCTAAAAGTATCTCCATGGGCTAAGCCGTTTCGGTGATGGTGAAAATAATGGTGAGCGTGGCGCCAATGACGACAAAATACACCCCGATGTCAAAAAACAAAGCCGAGCCTACCATGCCGATGACGGGCACGGGCGTACTAAACCACAAGCCGGTCATAAAGGGCAGGTTGTCCAACAGCATAGGGGCCAGGCCGCTGAAGAAAGACAGCGTCAAGCCCGCCGGCATAAAAAAGCCTGGGTGGATACGCAGCAGCGATTGGGTATTCTCCAGCCCATTGGCAAAGGCATGTAGCACAAAAGCAATAGATGCTACCAACCCGCCGACGAAGCCCCCGCCCGGGAGGTAGTGCCCCCGCAGCAGGATAAATGCTGAAAACAACAGCAGCAAGGGCAGCAAGTAGTTGGATGCAGTTTTTAATATAATCGTCTTCATATACCTCCCTTTATCCTTTATCCTTTATCCTTT